>JAGCSP010000039.1 GCA_017964105.1 Clostridia bacterium
CATGATAACTTCGTTATCACCATTTGTTACATAAGCATTAATTAAGATATCGCCTTCTTGCAACTTAATTGCAATCTTACCATTTTTGCGGATTGATTCAAATTCACTAAGAGCTGTTTTCTTAATTAAGCCATTACGTGTAGCCATCATCAAGTATCCCTTCATCTCCATACCTTTTTCTAGGTGGATAATAGCTGTGATACGTTCTGTTGGGTCAGTTTCAAGCAAGTTTACCATTGCTCTACCTTTGCTATTCTTCATTGCTTCTGGTATTTCGTATGCTTTCATGCGGTATACTCTACCACTGCTACTGAAGCATAGTAAATCATCATGTGTGGATGACACAAAGATATTTTCCACAAAATCTTCTTCTTTTGTCTTATGAGCAATTACGCCTTTGCCACCACGGTGTTGAGCTTTGTATTCTTCCACAGGTAGTCGTTTAATATATCCGCCATGTGTCATACTAATTACAACTTGTTCTTCTTCAATTAAATCTTCAATGTTAATATCTGAATAATCAAGTGTGATTTCACTCTTACGTGGCACACCATATTTTTCTTTTATGGTGAGTAAGTCGTTTTTGATAATTGCAAGAACTTTTGATTCGTCTGCAAGAATTTCGTTGTATTCTTTGATTGCTGCCTCTACTTGAATCAAATCTTGTTTTAGTTTTTCTACTTCCAATCCTGTTAAACGTTGTAAACGCATATCAAGAATTGCCTGTGCTTGCTTTTCACTAAGTTCAAACATTTGAGTAAGTTTTTCTAGAGCGTCATTTTTGTCATCACTATGTTTAATTACTTTGATTACTTCGTCAATGTTTGCTTGTGCAATTACTAAGCCATGCAATATGTGTGCACGTTGTTCTGCTTTATCAAGATCAAAACGAGTACGGCGAGTGATAATTTCTTTTTGATATTTAATGTAGTGTGTGAGTATTTCTTTTAGATTCAATACTTTTGGCACACCATCAATTAAGGCAAGCATAATTGCACCAAAGTTTACTTGCATTTGAGTATGTTTATAAAGCATATTAAGCACAACTTGTGCATTTGCCTCACGCTTTACTTCTATTACAATGCGCATACCTTCTCTGTCACTTTCTTCACGAATGTCACTAATTCCTTCAATGCGCTTTGATTTTACCATGTCGGCAATTTGAATAATAAGTTTTGCTTTGTTTACTTGGTATGGAATTTCTGTAACAACAATTCTTTCTCTGCCATTTGCCATTTCTTCAATTTCTGCTTTTGACCTAATAACGAAAGAACCCTTGCCTGTTTGATACATTTCTCTAATGCCTTGTCTGCCCATAATTTTGCCATATGTTGGAAAATCTGGAGCAGGAAGATAACGCATCAAATCATCTATTTCCATATCTTTATTGTCAATAAGTGCCACTGTGGCGTCAATAACCTCAGATAAATTGTGTGGTGGAATATTTGTTGCCATACCCACAGCAATACCATCTGAACCATTAACAAGTAGGTTTGGGAATCTGGATGGAAGCACTACTGGTTGCATTTCTGTATCGTCAAAGTTAGGATACATATCTACAACTTCTTTATCAATGTCTGCAAGCATTTCTGCTGCAATTTTTGATAGACGTGCTTCTGTGTAACGCATAGCAGCTGGGCTATCGCCATCCACAGAACCAAAGTTACCATGACCATCTACTAGTGGACAGTTGATTGAGAAATCTTGTGCAAGACGCACTAATGCATCGTAAATTGCTGCGTCACCATGTGGGTGATATTTACCCATGGTATCACCAACGATACGTGCACACTTTTTGTATGGGCTACCACTAAACAAGTTCATCTCACCCATAGAGTAAAGTATTCTACGGTGAACTGGTTTCAATCCGTCGCGCACATCTGGAATAGCACGACTAACGTTTACGGCCATTGCATAAGCAATGAAGGATTTTTCCATTTCTTCCTTTAGATGTACATCTAAGGTTTTGTGGCTATCCATTTTGTTCATAATTTCATCTATTTGATTTTTATCCATGTTTTTACCACTCCTTATCCTATACATCCAAATCTTTTACGAGGTTTGCATTCTTTTCAATGAAATCTCTTCTAATATCTGGATCTTCACCCATTAATTTTGTAATAATTTCGTCTGCTTCTATAGCGTCTTCCATTGTAACTTTTAGAAGAATTCGCTTTTCTGGATCCATTGTTGTTTCCCACAATTGGTCAGCAGTCATTTCACCCAAACCTTTGTAACGTTGTTGTGTTACTTTTGGATGACCTAATTCTTCCATTTTTGCATTTAATTCTTCATCACTATAGAAATAGTATGTTTGTTTATTGTAATCTACCTTATATAGGGGTGGTTGTGCAATAAACACGTGTCCTTGCTCAATTAGTGGTTGCATAAATCTAAAGAAGAATGTAAGTAATAGTATTCTAATATGTGAGCCGTCAACATCAGCATCTGTCATAATAATAATTTTGTCATAGCGAAGTTTTTCTTCGTTATACTCACTACTAATACCGCAACCAAATGCTGTAATCATATCTTTAATGGTTCCACTTTCAAGCACTCTGTGTAATGTTGCTTTTTCAACATTAAGAATTTTACCACGTAGTGGTAATATTGCTTGGAAACGTCTGTCACGGCCTTGTTTTGCAGTACCGCCAGCGCTATCACCCTCAACAATATAAATCTCACTATTTGTTCTATCTTTATTTGTGCAATCTGCAAGTTTACCAGGAAGAGTTGTGCTTTCTAGCACACCTTTGCGGCGTTGATTTTCTCTTGCATTACGTGCTGCTTCTCTTGCTCTTGATGCGTTTACGCATTTAAGTACTAATTCACGTGCATATCCTGGATTTTCTTCTAGGAATTCACCAAATTTTTCTGTCATGGCATCACTAACAATTTTGCGCATTTCACTGTTGCCAAGTTTTGTTTTTGTTTGACCCTCAAATTGTGGGTCGTGCAACTTAACAGAAATAATTGCTGTAAGACCTTCACGTACGTCATCGCCAGATAGTTTTTCGCTTTCTTTCAAAATTCTATTTTGTTTGCCATAGTCATTAATTATTTTAGTTAAGCTTGCCTTAAATCCGTCTAAGTGAGTACCACCCTCTTCGGTATTGATATTATTTGCATAACTATTGATAATTTCGTTGTAACCCGTGTTAAATTGGAAGGCAATTTCTACTTCACAATCGTTTTTGGTTACATCAACATAAATCACATTTGGAAACAAAACTTCTTTGTTTTTATTTAAATAGTCAACAAATTCAACAATTCCACCATCAAAATGGAATGTGTCTTTTACTAACTCTTCACCACGTCTATCTTCTACTGATAGTGTAAGGCCTCTATTTAGGAATGCAATTTCCCTAAATCTATTTTTAAGTGTTTGGTAATCAAATTCGAGAGTTTCAAAAATCTCTTCGTCTGGCATAAATGTTACTGTGGTACCTGTTGTGGTGGTGTCCCCTGTAACTTTTAATTCAAATTGTGGAATGCCCCTACGATACATTTGCTCGTGTACTTTACCATTTTGGTAAACAATAACTTCTAGCCATTTACTAAGTGCGTTTACGCAAGACAAACCAACACCGTGTAGTCCGCCAGAAATTTTGTATCCTTCGCCACCAAATTTACCACCTGCGTGCAATTTGGTAAGAACAACTTCCACAGCACTCTTGTGCTCTGTTTTGTGGATACCGCAAGGAATACCACGACCATTATCAATAACAGTGCAACTTCCATCCTTATTTAATATCACCTGAATTGTGTCGCAGTAGCCAGCAAGCGCTTCGTCAATACTATTGTCTACAATCTCAGTAATAAGATGATGCAATCCTCTTACATCTGTACTACCAATGTACATGCCAGGACGTTTTCTTACAGGCTCTAAGCCTTCCAAAACTTGAATATCGCCTTCATCATACTTGGTTGATTTGGTCTCTACATGTTTTACTTCTTCTTCCATTTTACCATTTCCTTGTTATTATTTTTGTGAGTTATCCCCACTTTTAACATACACATTATAACACATACGCGCGTGCGTGTAAAATAAAATAAATAACTATATTATATATTTTATACTATAATATAGCTTATAAACGCAAAAATGGCACCTATTTGGGCCGAAGTGGTAAATTTTGATAAGTTGTACGTCAATTTTACTATCTTTTAAAGCAAACACTAATTTTGCGCCATTTATTTATTTTATATTTAGGCGTTTTTGGTTTTTGTTAATAGCACAATTGGTGTATAATAATTAGTGATAGTTATGGAAATAAGAAGTTTAGAGCTTAGCAACTTTAGAAATTACAGCAACCAAAAAGTAAAGCTAGCCCCACATCTTAATATTATTGTTGGAAACAATGCCCAAGGTAAAACAAATATCTTGGAAGGTGTTTTTGTGTGCGCTATTGGTAAAAGTCCAAGAGTGACAAAAGATAAAGACATGATTAAGTGGAATTGCTCATTTGGAAAAATTACTTTGGAAGTATTAAAAACCGCTGGCCAAAAGAAAATTGAATTATACTTATTCCAAAATCAAAATAAGGCAATAAAAATTAATGGTATTACTATAAATAAAATAAGTGAATTGCTTGGCGAATTTAATGCGGTATATTTTAGTCCAGACGAACTAAAATTAGTAAAAGAGAGTCCTGACGAGCGACGCAGATTTATGGATTTATCCCTTAGTCAATTTAACAAAAATTATTTTTATGCTTTGCGCAAATACAATGAAATTTTGGCACAAAGAAATAAACTACTAAAAACATCAAACAATGCAAAAGTTGTGGCAGATACTATTAGCATTTGGGACGAGCAATTGGCAAGTGTTGGAGCAACACTTATTGAGGATAGAATTGAATTTATTGAAAAAATCAAAAAACCTGCAAATGAAGCGCAAAAATACTTGTCTGGCAACAAAGAAAATTTGGAACTAAGTTATGCCGGAATGGTGGGTGAAAATGTAGAAGAAATCAAACAAAAATTACTCACTGGATACAAAGAAAATTTGGATAAGGATATGACGCTTGGTTACACCACCATTGGCCCACACAGAGATGATATAAAAATAGTTGTGGATAGTGTTGATGTAAGGCACTTTGGTAGCCAAGGACAACAGCGCACCACGGCGCTTGCATTAAAACTTGCAGAACTAGAAGTGTTCAAAGAAAACACTGGCGAATACCCTGTACTTTTGCTCGATGATGTTCTTAGCGAACTAGATC
Source organism: Clostridia bacterium (assembly GCA_017964105.1). Lineage (GTDB taxonomy): Bacteria > Bacillota > Clostridia > Christensenellales > UBA1242 > UBA11490. Next base: position 5,226 of record JAGCSP010000039.1, read on the forward strand.
AAGAACGACAAACAAAACTACTAAAACGTGTAAGCAAAATTCAAACAATACTCACTTGCACAGAGTTTGAATTTGCAAACATTCCATGCAAAAAATTCTACGTAAAAAATGGTGTGATAGAAAACATTGTGGAATAATTTTAGACAACCTAAAACACGCACAGGTTGTCTTTTTTATTTACATGTAAATAATTTTTGTTTTTAGTTTGGATAATTGTTTTACTTTTGGTCGTTTTATCGTTATAATTAGATTGAAAGGAGAGTTGTATGGACAGACTAACTGAAATATGGAATAAGACACTTGATATACTACAAAAAGAAGTTAAATCTGTGTCATATGATTTGTGGATAAAAGCACTTGAGCCATTTGAAATGAAAAATGGTACTCTTTATCTTAGCATTACAAGCGCAACAGCAAAAAATCAAGTGTTAAAATTACACAGCAAACAAATAAAAGAAGCTTTACAAGAAGTTAGTGGCGACATTCGTGATTTTAAAGTGTATGATATCGATGAAAAAGAAGCACTAATTCAAACAGAGCGCGAAACAGAAGAAAAACTACTAGAAGGTGATTCTACCGCAGAAAATGTAAACGTGTTCAAATTTAACCCACGTTACACATTTGATACTTTTGTGGTAGGTAATTCAAACAAATTTGTGTATGCTGCCGCTCATGGTGTAGCAGAAAATCCATATTATGGAAAAATTAACCCATTATTTATTTATGGTGGTGTTGGCCTTGGTAAAACTCACTTATTGCACGCAATAGGCAATTACATACGCGAACACAACCCTGAATTAAAAGTTTTATACACCACATGCAACAATTTTACTGATGATTATGTGGAAAGCTTAAAAAGTGGCGACAACACTGCAACAGGTAAGTTTAGAGGTAAATATCGCAACGTAGATGTACTAATGGTTGACGATATTCAATTTATTGGTGGCAGACAATCCACTCAAATTGCATTCTTTGATGCATTTAATGATTTATATCAAAATGGTAAACAAGTTGTTATTGCATCAGATAGATTGCCACGCGACATTAAAGATTTGGAAGAAAGAATACGCACCCGCATGGAAATGGGTTTGATGCAAGATATTCAATCACCAGATTTTGAAACACGTCTTGCAATACTTCAAAAGAAAGCGGAACAAGAAAAAGTTGGAGTGGACGCACAAGTAATCAATTACATTGCAGAAAATTGTGACACAAATATTCGTGAAATGGAAGGTGTGTTAAATAAAGTGTGCTTCTATGCTACACTACTTGGTAAAACAACTGCAACAATGGAAGATGTTAGCGAAGCATTAAAAGACCATGTAAGCAGCACAAAACAAAGTGTTACTGGTGAAAGCGTTATAGATTGTGTATGCACATACTTTGGAGTAAACAAAGACGATTTGGTTGGTAAAAAGAAAAATAAAGAAATTGTTGAGCCAAGGCAAATATGTATGTACATAATCACAGAACTACTCGATTTACCACTCACAAGCATTGGTCAATTGTTTGGTGGCAGAGACCACACCACAGTTATACACGCACGCGAAAAAGTGAACAATGATTTAAAGACAAATGCACGCTTGCGCACTATGGTGGAAGACATTAAAAACATGGCCCAACACAGGTAATGTGGATATCTAAATTTTATACAATTAGTAATATTTAAGTTGTCCACAGAGTTGTCCACAATGCAAATATCAATATATAGTGTGTGCACTTGAAAATTTGAATATTTTTCGTTACACACTTTACTAGATGTGGTGACAACAAAAAGTTATTAACATTTTAACAGTGCTTAATATTACTAATATTAGATTAAAAAACTAAAAAATAATAAAAACGGAGATCAAAATTATATGAAATTAGTTTGCGACGGATTAGATTTGAGTGATGCTCTACTAAAAGTAAGTAAAGGGACTAGTAGTAAAACAACTACACCTATTTTAGAAGGCATTAAACTTGTAGCAGAAGAAGACCACTTAACTCTTAGTGCTACAGATTTAGAACTTAGTATTGAAAAAACAATAAAGGCAGATGTTAAGGTAGAAGGCGAAACAGTTGTTCCTGGAAAACTATTTAGCGAATATATCAAAAAGCTTAATGACGAACAAATTGAGCTTAGTCTTGACGAGCACAATATACTAACTATTCGCTACACAGATAGTATGGGTAAAATTCAATGCTATGACGCAAACGAATTTCCACAAATTAAGCAATTAGAATTTGCTGAAAGCTTTATTATTACTGAGCATGATTTGCGTGAACTTATCACAAAAAGCGTGTTTGCAGTTGCCACCGAAGACAGCAGACCTATTTTAAAAGGTGTAAAACTAGAAATTGAAAATGGTTCAGTGCATGCAATTGCTCTAGATGGTTACCGTATTGCAGTAGTAGAAAAGCCACTTAGCAGAACAACAGCAAGTTATAGTGTAATTGTACCAGCAAGGTCATTAGGTGAAATTGGTAAACTATTAGGTGACAGTGATAATCAAGTGCAATTATTTGTGCAAAAGAATCACTTAATGGTAAATATTGATAACACAAAAATTACCACCCGCTTGCTTGATGGTGACTTTGTGAATTACAAACAAATCATACCAACTAACTTTACAACAACTGTAATTCTTAATAAAGCGCAATTAGAAGATGCTTTAGAGCGTGCAAGCTTACTCTCTCGTGTAGATAGAAATAATCTTGTTCGTTTTGATATTACAGACAAACTTATGGTGCTTAGTTCCAAGAGTGAAATTGGTGATATTAAAGAAAATATCACAATTGCATTGCATGGTAATGATTTGTCTATTGCATTTAATGCAAGATACTTCTCAGAAGCATTGCGCACACTAGATGACGAATTTTTAAAATTGAGTTTTAAATCATCTATTGCACCATGCATCATCACACCAAACGACAGAGACGAATATCTATTCTTAATTGCACCTGTTCGCATATCATAAAAAGAGCAACAAAAAAAACACCCTAATGGGTGTTTTTTTTAACTATGCTACTTTTGCAAGTGTTAATTTTGCAGTATCAAAGTATGTGTTTGAAGAATCTGTATATGTTATAACAATATTGCCATCTACAATTTCAGCACTAAATGTAACACCTTCTTTTGCTTCAACGGGTTCTACAACAAGTTTGCCATCTGAAACTTTCCATGTTACCATATCATCTTCACCTTTCCAAACTTTGTGATCATCTAGTTTTACTTCATACTCACCAAAGTAATCAGATAAAACTGTTTTCATAGGACCATCTGGCATTTCTTCATATTGTGCTTTTGTAACCACTTCAGTATGTTCATCTACTGTATACTCAAGTTGTGTTAACTCATATTTACCAGCAAGCTCCTCTTCTTTTTTCTTGTCTGCATTTCCGCAAGCAACTAAGCAAAGTGAGCATGATAAGATAAGTGTGAATACCACAAACATTCTTAAAATGTTCTTTTTCATAAATTAAATCCCTCCTTTTTTAATTTATTATTTATATTATATACAATTATTATACTATTGGCAAACAAATAGTGAGTATAACTACCCTATTGAAAAATGTTATTATATTTGATATAATAAATATGTTATGGAATTTTTAGACGATAAAGAATTAAAACACATACTTGCTAAGTATGATAATAACGAATTCTATTTGCAAGTTACACCATGTGAAAAACTTACATTAGATGATTCCTTAGATGCAAACTTTATTTTGGAGTGTGCTTTTTCTAATGCGTTTGATGTGCGTCAAGAAGATGGTTTTGTGGTGCTTGCTCGTCAAAAATCTAAAATAGCAGATGAAGAACATTATATGATTGGTGTTGGACTTATTTTAAATGACAGAAGTATTGATTTTTATAATCATGAAAACTTATTTAAAGAATTTCCAGAACTTAATTCATGCAAACTAAAAGAAACATATCTTGCAAATATTGCAACAATTGATGCATTCAGGGGGCTTGATAAAAACACTAATCACAATAAAAAAAGAATGATAAAAGGTGTTGGCACTGCAATTATTAGTTGTATTAAAGAAATATCGCATGCAATGGGTAAAGACGCTGTAACACTATTTAGTAGACCATCACACACATTAAAGAAATTTTACAATCACAAAGGCTTAAAAGAAACTGCAGATTGCACATTTATTCGCTTTAATAACTTAGAACTTAATTCTATTGGTAGAATCAATGCAACAATCATTAGAGAAATGTTAAAACAAAACATAAAAAGTTATGACGAATTTGTGGAGAAAAATAAAGAAAATAAATTGTTTGATTATGAGCATGACAAAGGATATGAAAACTTCCCAGACGGCGTAATTAAAGAGATGATGTCGCCAATAGACACAAATGTTACTAGTGGAGCAAAAAGATTATTAAATTTAAATAAGCGCGTAATTGAAGAATTGGTAGAAGAACCACGTGACTTTGAATACAATGATCCATTTATGACTGCGGGCGAAAAATACGAAGAATTACTCGTGTTAAATAAAGATATTAAAAATGGATTTAAAGCAAACTATATGGGTTCAAAATTGCCAAGGTACAGCGCACATTATTTGTTAGAAAAATATGGTGATAAAAACTTGCCAATTAGATATGAAAACAACATTTACTTATATAAAGAAAATACCGTGGCAAGAGAAATGAGTTCTCACGAACTTGATGTTATGATAAAAGTGCTAAAAAGCACAGAAGCAAACTATGCACAAATGTGTGTTCAAGAAAAAGGAATGTAACAATGGCAAACAAAATCATTGAAGACATTTTAATAAAACAAGAAACAGAAGATTTCTATTTAGAGTTCAAAAGTTTAAGTTGCTCTCACCCACCATATACTTCTTTAAATGCAAGAGAATTAAAGGCAACAGATAAAATTTTGAAACAAAATCTATCTAGTGCCGATGGTTCAAATAATATATTATTGCAAACAGATGGATATATAGTTTTTGCAAAATTAAGAAATAACCATGGCGGACACAAAAAAGATGAAATAATTGGTTTTTGCATTGTGGACGAGAAATATCAAATAGATAAATTTTCTCACCCTCGTTATGATGGCTATCCCGAAATTAAAAAAGGTGCATTAGACGAAGCATACATAATGTATTTAATGGTGAATAAAGATTTAAAAAATATTGATAACAATAATCCAAAAAGATTGCGCCATGTTGGCCTTGCTATGTATCTATCAGTTTCTGGCATTGCCAAAGCTCTACAAAAGGATGTTGTAAGTTTAATATCAGTAAGTGATAAAAATGTTGTAAACTTTTATAGTAAAAAATTAAACATGGAAGAATCTGAAAAAGAAGAATTTGTAGAGTTTCACAACAAAGAACTAAAAAATCAAGGTCAAATATGTGCAAACATAATTGATTATATGGATAAAAACAAAATTAAAAAGTATAAAAACTTTTTAAAAACCATAAATAAAAACAAAGTGGATATAAACACATTCTCCAATGGTTGTGAAAATGTAGACACAAAATATTTTGAAGAATATTTCAAACTAAACCCAAGAAACAAAGATGTGGGCATCACACAACACATAATAGAAGAAATAGTTTCGTATAAAGAAGTAATTAAAAATTATGACATATATAGCCCATCCATACATGAATTGCAATCAAATACAAATGCGCTAGACAACACACAAATGGAATATTACAGAGAATTTTTGATGATACACAAAGATTTGGAAGGCGAAATAAGTTCTGCGTGGAAAAATTATTATGATATGCCAGATCATGCAAACAAAGTGCTACAAAAAATGTACGAAGATAAAATAGTTCCATTCAATGTGTTATGTAATCCATATTTAAAAATAAAAGATTCCGTTGCACTTACACTAAACAATAAACAAATTGATAAATATTGCAAAGTGGTAGAAGCAACAAGAATAGAATTAAATAATTTACATTCTAAAGAAATAGAATTGGAATAATCCACCTTAGCCAGGTGGATTTTTTATTTGTAATTATATAAATACAAATAAGATTGACAATGTGTGGGTATTTATTTTATAATACTTGCAGATTTCCCAAAAGTGTAAATATAATTTACACATCCCGTTATGCTTTTTTATTCACGGCAAAAGCAATTCCCTTAAATTTGTGGAAAAATATATAAAAGAGGTGTTTAGTAATGAAAAGAACTTATCAACCAAAAAAGAAACAAAGATCAAAAGTTCATGGTTTTCGTGCTCGTATGAAAACTAAAGGCGGCAAAAACGTATTGAAACGTCGTCGTAATCGTGGCAGAAAGAAATTGTCTGCATAATTAAATAAAAAAAGAAAATAGATTTATGTTAAACAAACAATATAGATTAAAAAAACGCAAAGAATTTGCTTATATGTATCGCAAAGGTGATGCATCTCACACAAAGTATCTAACGCTAGTAGTAGTTCCTACCAAAATGGACCACGCACGTGTTGGGTTTTCTGTAAGTAAAAAAGTAGGCAAAGCATACAAGCGTAATTTAATAAAAAGACAACTAACAGAAATAATTAAAACTACTCTTCCACATATGGATGCAAAATACAATTATATTGTTATTGCAAAACCTAGCATCACAGAACTTAATTTTGCCGGGATAAGAGAAGAAGTGTTATCTGTTTTAAAACGTAGTGGTCATTATGAGTAAAGTTTGGAAAGTAATCACAAGTATTCCAAAATTTATTTGTTATGCATTAATCTATTTATATCGAATAATCTTGCGTCCAATATTTCCTAGTCATTGTGGGTACACCCCATCATGCAGTGAATACATGTTACAATCCATACGTGAATGGGGAGTAATAAAGGGAATATCGCTTGGCACAAAAAGATTACTTAGATGCAATCCAAGGCACAAATGTGGTTTTGACCCAGTGCCAATCAATCCAAAAGGAGAACATAAATGGGTGTTTTAAATAACCTATTATCAGTTTCTGCTCCAGGTGGATTATGGGGAGGATTAATTAATTGGCTTAGTGGCGGCATTGCAAACTATGCAGTAGTGCTAATTGTGCTTACTTTAATGGTTCGTGCAGTTTTATTACCACTTGACGTATTTAATAAATACACATCAAAAATTAATTCCCGTAAACAAGCAGAAATTAAACCAATAATTGATAAAATACAAAAGCAGTATGCAAACAATAAAGAAATGCTAAATAGAAAAACCATGGAAGCATACAGGGCAAATAATTACAATATTTTTGGTACTTGCTTTACCTTACTTGTGTATATGGTGCTTACAATGGTGATATTCTTCACATTGTTTAGTTCATTAAACAAAATGTCTGCATACAAGATTTACAACCAATACATAGATTTGCGTGCAACATACGCATATGAATTGGGCTTGGGTGAAAATGCTACAGACGAACAAATTGTGGCAGCAGCAACAATTACAGAAAGTTCAACAGAAGAACAAAAAGAATTAGTAGCAAAAGCAAACAATGCAGTAGTGGCACGCTTTGACGAAACAAAGGAAAGTTTTCTTTGGATTAAAAATATTTGGCGTCCAGATAGCTCTGCAAAACCAGTGTTAGATTACAAAACGTTTGTATCTAGTTCTAGGTTGTCTGACGAAGAAAAAGCAAATATTACAGAAGCATGCTACAATATTGTTATTAATCCAGTGCACGAAGCAAATTCTGGCTGGAATGGATACTTTGTTCTTGCAATAATTGCAGCAGGATCTACCCTACTTTCATTCTACACAAACACACTTATTTCCAAGTGGCGTGCAAAAAGGAAAAACAAACAATTTATTGCAGATGCAAGTAGTAGCAAAACAATGTTGATTGTAATGCCATTAATTATGGGACTATTTACATTATTCTATAATGCGGCATTTGGTATTTACATTGTTACAGGTAATTTATTTGCAGTGCTCACTGGTCCACTAGTAACATTATTTGTAGAATGGTTAGACGAGAAAAAACAAATCAAAGAAAACGCTAAAAACAAAACTGTTTCTTATAGCAGAAAAAAATAAGGAGAAAATATGAGAACTATTGAAGTAAGTAGTTCTGATGTTGAAAAAGCTACAGAAAAAGCTTTGCAAATGCTTGAAGCAACAGCTGAACAAGTATATGTAAAAGTTATTGAAAAAGGTTCTATGCTTAAAAAAGCTAAAATAGAAGTTACTCTATTTGAGTCAGAAGATGAACGTGAAAGTTTTATGGCAAGCGTAGAAAATGAAAAGAAGAAAGTTTCTGTAGAAGTAAACACAGAAAGTTCTAAAAAACGTGTGGATATTCCATACAACAAAGAAGAAAACGAACAAGCTTTGAAGCATGCACGTGAATTTATTGAAGGATTTATGGGCACATATGGTGTGGAAGCACATATTGATGCTTTTGAGCGCGAAGAAGATATTATCATTTCTGTTAGTGGTGACAAGATGGGCAACCTAATTGGATTCCACGGAGCAGGACTAGATGCAATTCAAACAATTATGAATGCTTATGTGCGTGAACAAATGCCAAGTTACAAACGCAAAGTATATCTTGATATTGAGCACTATCGTTCAAGACGTGAAGATACACTAGTATCAATGGCAAAACGCATGGCAGAAAAAGCAATTTCTTACAAACGTTCTGTAAAACTTGAACCAATGAATGCATACGAAAGAAGAATTATTCACAATGCATTAAATGGTGTGGAACACATTGGAACACACAGTGTTGGTGATGAACCAAACAGATATTTAGTAATAGATTATGTTGAATAATATACAAAAAGACAACGCTAAGTTGTCTTTTTTGTTAAAATATGAATATTGACAAACTATACTTATATAAAGTATAATATTAGTGTAGGTGAAAGTTATGAGAAAGATTCAACTAGACAGATATTATGAATTATTTAATGGAGCTAAAAAATTAGAGGATATGCCTATCCCTTATGATTTGGCACTATCATTTTTGTTCAGCAGTCCAACAAGAGAGGCGTTTATCACAAATAATGGTGAATTGGCAATAAGTGACCATACTGACAGTAATAATATTTTATTTAGCGTAAAAGACAATTGTGTAAAATTGAGAGTAATGCAAAGAATTGCTAGTACAATATACACAAGCACTATTACAGTTGATGGCGGACATATTGTATTTGGTGAATCCACAGAAAGCCCAGACGAGATGGAAGAAAGAAGCAGTGAAATTATTAAAAAAGACGGCGAAAGATTTATTAAAACAGTTGATAATGGACATGAACATTTAATACCGATAGAAAATAGATTTGCAGCAAAGAAATCAGATTACGAGTTATTGGCAGACAATTCATATGTAGCAAAAAGCGTTTTAAGTTGCATGCCACAAGAATGGGCAAGTGTTTTACCAAAAAATGACGTTATGGTAACTTTCAAAAAAGATTTTGTAAAAGTAATCGAAAAGTTTGAATCGAGTGAAGAAGTTTACAAAGCAGCAGCACAAACCTTAATACTTGCTAATTCTTTACCAATGACAGCAGGTAGTTTAAAATTGGAATGTGTTGAAGATAATAAAAAGGTTGGTTTAAAATATAACCAAAGTAACACTTCTCTATATTGCCAAGTAGAATATGATGGCAATGTTATAAAATCTTCTGTTATAAATAATAATGGTAAATGGAAATGTGAAGCAGTTAGCACAGAAGATGGTGAAAGATCAATTGATGTATCCGAATTTCAATATATGGATACATGGCATGCTGGAAAAGGTAGATACATAATTTCTCATACACATAATGGAGAAAGTCGCAGTGTGCCTAGCCCTGTTAGAGATAATAATGATTTATTAAATATCACAACCATTCCTTATGTTGGTAAAAACGTGGTAAATGAGATAAATTGCACAATTAATGAAATATGTGAAGGCCCACAATTTGTGAGTGAAAGATAAAAAAGCAACACGAAATGTGTTGCCTTTTTTATTCTTTTATATTTTCTTCTTCCCTATTTACTACTGTGGAAATTATTTCTTCTATTGAAACTTTATTTTCTTCTTTTATCATAGGTAAGTTTATTCTTTGTTTTGTTAATTCTTTATCTTTATTTACTTGTGGAGTTGGAAGCTCATCTACGCATTTTTCAATAACCGAAAATTCACGATTAACAAACTTGTTTTTTAACGCAACGCCAACAAGGTCTACATGTTTAAATAATGGAATCCTGACTTCTTTTGAACTTGTAATTAAATCTGAATTAGCATTGTCGCCAGTAATGTCCGTAACAATAGTTATTGCTCTGTGTTTATCGTAACCTTTGCGTTTTGGTTTTAGGCTGGTTTCGTATATGCGTTCAACCACATCTTCGTGGTTTAATACATCACTAAATACACTATCTCTATAAACAGATTTCTTTAATAGTGTAAATTTCAACAACTTATTTTCTGGTGTAAACAACACATCTAAGGTTCTATATATTTGCTCTTTTTCTCCCCTACCAAAAGCACGTTCTTTTTCGGTTGTGGTATTATTTTGAACATTTGTGTATTTAACACCAACATGGTCCACACCATTTATTGGTTGCAAATAAATGACCACACCATTTGGGCGCCTTAATTCTCTTACACCATCTGGATAATTTATTACTTTATACATTCCACGCACAACAAAGTTACCATCTTTATTATATAAAAATGTTTTGCGATGAATATCTTGTAAGACAGATTTTAATTTGTGGTTTTTGCAATGTTTTATATGGCGATATAAATTCTTTGCAATTGAATCATTTATCATAATTTCAACCTCTAATATTATTATACTATATTTTATTATCAAAAGTCAATATCACCTATTGTTAGGTGATAATTCAAAAAATCATTGTAACAAACTATTATTTTGTGTTATAATGAATATCGCTTATGGAAAACGATACAATTTGCGCAATTTCCACCCCAATTGGCACTGGTGGAATCTCAATAGTTCGTATGAGTGGAAGCAATGCACTAGCTATTGCTTTCAAAATTTTTTCGTCTAAAAATGTAAGCCAAGAGAGCATAAAACCAAGATATTTTTATTTGGGCAATATACACACCGCAGATGTTAATGAAAAGTGCATGATGGTATATTTTAAGGCGCCCTACTCTTACACTGGCGAAGACCTAGTGGAATTTCAATGTCATGGCGGAGTGCTTGTTACACAAAAGGTTTTGCAATCGCTAATTGAAAGTGGTGCACGAATTGCCCAAGGCGGTGAGTTTACCAAGCGTGCATTTGTAAATGGAAAATTGTCACTTGATGAAGCAGAAGGTGTGATTGATGTAATAAATGCAGAAAGCGAAAGCGAATTAAAGGCAAGCTATGGACTACTTAAAGGTAATTTACACAAAGAAGTAGAAAAATTACAAAATATTATCACAGATATTTTAAGCGAAATAAATGTAACATTTGATTTTCCAGAAAATGATGACGAAGAGGTTACTAGCGCAGATGTGTTAGAAAAATTGACGCGCGCACAAAAAACCTTAGACCATATAATCAAAACTAGTACAACAGGACTAAAACTAAAAACGGGCACCAAGGTGGTTATTGTTGGTAAACCAAACGTTGGCAAATCAAGCGTAATGAATGCAATGCTTGGTACAGATAGGGCCATTGTAACTTCAATTCAAGGAACAACAAGAGATGTGTTGGAAGAAACATACATCTACAAGGGTGTCAAATTCAATTTAATTGATACCGCAGGTCTACATGATAGCAACGATTTAGTAGAAAGCATTGGTATTAATAAGGCAAAAGAAATTTTGAAAAATGCAGATATTGTATTGTTTGTGGTAGATGGCAGCCAAGAGTTAGACAACTTTGACAAAGATATAATTAAGCTATTAAACGACAAAAAGGTTATAGTTGTTGTCAATAAGTGTGATTTAAAACAAAAAATCAATTCAAGTATACTACCCCATGCCGAACACATGGAATGCAGTGCATTAGAAAATAAAGGCATAACAGAAATCAAAGATAAGATATACAATATGGTAATTGATGAAAAAGTGTTATCACAAAATGTAATAATCACAAATATTCGTCATGCCGAAGCATTGAGTAAATCTAATGAAATTATTTTAAGGGTAATTACAGATTTACAAGCTGGTGCAAACTTGGAGCTTGTTTCACTTAATTTACAATCCGCTTGGGAAACATTGGGGCTAATTACCGGTGTAAGCGGAACAGAAGAAATTATAGCAAATATATTTAGTAAATTTTGCGTAGGAAAATAATAATGAAAATAAAAGGATATGATGCAATAGTAATTGGTAGCGGTCATGCTGGTTGTGAATCAGCTTTGGCTTTGGCGCGTAAGGGTATTAGTACCCTACTTTTGACATTGAATTTAGATTCTATTGCTTTTCTTGCATGTAATCCTAGCATTGGTGGTACTGCAAAAGGTCAGTTAGTAAGTGAGATAGATGCACTCGGTGGCCAAATGGGAATCAATGCAGATAAAGCCACAATTCAACGCAGAATGCTCAACTCCTCTAAGGGTGCCGCTGTGCAAAGTTTGCGTGTGCAAGCTGATAAAATAATGTATCATACGTATATGAAAGAAACACTAGAAAACACCCCTAACCTAACCATAAAACAGGCAGAAGCTAGCGACATTATTGTAAAAAGCGGCACTGTAAAATCTATCAAAACAGCGCAAGGCGAAGAGTATGAATGCAAGGTAGCAGTGCTTTGTACAGGTGTATATTTAAAATCACGAATTATTATTGGTGAATTTACTAAAAATGAAGGTCCAAACGGATTTAGCAATGCTACATACCTAACTAAGAGTTTGTTAAAAAATGGCTTCAAACTTATGCGATTTAAAACTGGTACCCCTGTTAGAATACATAGTGATTCAATTAACTACAACATTTTGGAAGTTCAAAAGGGCGAAGATAATATTCAGACATTCTCATATACTACAAAACGTGCACCAAAAAATGTTGCTGACTGTTACCTTACTTATACAACTCCTGTTACACATAAAATAATACTAGACAATCTCGATAAAGCGCCTATGTATAGCGGTATTATTAAAGGAGAGGGTCCAAGATATTGTCCTTCAATCGAAACAAAAGTAGTAAGATTTTCTGATAAAGAAAGGCATCAATTATTCCTAGAACCCGAATCAATGAGCACAAAAGAAGTTTATGTGCAAGGACTAAGTACGAGTATGCCTGTTGATATACAAAAACAAATGGTACACTCTGTAATTGGTTTGGAGAATGCACACATTATGCGTGACGCTTATGCAATAGAGTATGACTGTATTGATCCAACACAGCTATATCCAACACTTGAAAGCAAAAAGGTAAAAGGATTGTACTTTGCTGGACAAATTAATGGCACAAGCGGATATGAAGAAGCAGCTGCTCAAGGATTGATTGCTGGTATTAATGCTGCACAACATGTCTTGAATGCAGAACAGTTAGTGTTGAAACGCAGCGACGCATATATTGGTGTACTTATTGATGACCTAGTAACAAAGGGAACAAACGAGCCATACAGAATGATGACTTCCAGGGCAGAGCATAGATTACATTTGCGTCAAGACAATGCAGATTTAAGATTGACGGAAATTGGCAAGAAATATGGACTTATTGACAAAAATCGATATAATTTATACCAAAAAAAGTTAAAACAGATAGATTTATTATATTCAATGATTGATGATAAGTATGGTACAAAAAGTAAGATGGCCGAACTATTCAAATCGAAAAATGAGAGTTTTAGTACTAACGGGCTAACTGTTAGAGAAGCTTTAAAACGAAGCAGTATAACTATTGATGATATATTAGAAATAGTACCAGAATTATCTACATTCCCATACGATGTTTTAAAAGAAGTAGAGATTCAGGTAAAATATGAAGGATATTTAGCTAGACAGCAAAAACAAATAGAGCAAGCCCAAAGGAATGAAAATACCTTAATACCTAAATCCATTGATTATAATAAGATCAAAGGACTTAGGATAGAGGCTAGACAAAAATTGGATACGATTAAACCAATGAATCTTGGTCAAGCCTCTAGAATTTCTGGTGTAAGCCCAGCTGACATAGCTGTGTTAACAGTTTATTTAAAACTAAATGGTAAAAATTTGTAACTTAACAACCACCTAAAATGTGGTTGTTTTTTGTGTGGCGCAAAGTCATTATTGTGTTATTTTGAGATGAAACTAACTATTTGATTAGTATAATGCGTATAAACAACAATTATAATGTTTCACGTGAAACATTTTGAAATGAAATTTAGTTCTAAATTTAAAACGAGTAGTTCTCAGAATTAAATAATTTAAAACTATATATATAAAAGTTAAACTTGACTAGTGATCCATATTCTTACTTGGCTGAGGGTTTAGTATATTCATTTGATACAGGTGATTGTACATATTTGCAATTTGAATAAATAATGTGTATTCGTTTACTATAGGAATACGTCTAAATACTTTACGTAAAATTTTTATAGACACCGCCTATAATTACTACAATTATTTATTGGAATAAGGGCTAAATAAAGCGATTTAAAGGTTATATTGTTTATCTCAAATTATTTGTTTAATATCTGCCTTTTGCAATATAAATGTTTCACGTGAAACATTTGAGGTGTATGTATTGCTTTACATATAAATAAATTAAATATATAATATAGATATGGAAAATATAGATTATCTAATACAACAATTTAATAAATATAATATTCAGTTAACTGATGATCAGATTAATAAGTTCACTAAATACTATGAGTTAGTTGTTGAAACCAACGAGAGCATGAATCTTACAACCATAACTGAATGGGATGACTTTGTGAATAAACATTTTGTTGATAGTTGTTTACCTTTGAATTTGTTCCCGCATAATTCTACGGTTGTTGACATTGGTTCTGGAGCTGGCTTCCCCGGGATTCCTTTAAAAATACTAAGACCTGACCTTAAAATTACACTTGTGGACAGTTTAGACAAACGTGTAAAATTCCTAAATAAAGCCATTTTTGAGTTGGGGTTGACTGATATTGATGCAATTCACAAAAGGGCGGAGGAGATGACAAATGTTTCACGTGAAACATTTGATGTTGTGACAGCCAGGGCGGTTGCGGCAATGATTACATTATCTGAATACTGTTTGCCATTGTGTAAAGTGGGTGGTAAATTTATTGCCTATAAGGGAACTTTGGAAAACGAAATGAAAGAGTCTAAGTCGGCGATTGAATTGCTTGGTGGAACGCTAGATAACGTATACAATTACAATTTTGAAGAGTACACAAGGAATATAGTTGTAATAAATAAAGTGAAGAATACTCCTTTAAAATATACACGCGG
>JAGCSP010000040.1 GCA_017964105.1 Clostridia bacterium
CTTAAAAAGGTTAGCTGGCCAAGTTTTGGTAAAACTGTAAAACAAACAGGTGTTGTTATCGCAGTAGTTGTTATTTGCACACTTGTGCTATTTGGTATAGACAGATTACTTAGTTTGCTATACAAAGTGTTAACTTAAAAATTCTTGGAGGTAAAATACAATGGATGAGAAAGAGATTGTAACACCTGTAGAGGAACAAAGCGCACCCCAAGAAAAAGATGCACATGAATTAGCAAGAGAAAGTGCAAAATGGTATGTGTTGCATACCCCAGCAGGATATGAAAATGTAGCAAAAGAAAACTTGGAAATTGTTCGCGATAAGTACAATTTGCAAGATCGTGTATTTGATATTATTATTCCTATGGAAGATGTTGTGGAAGAAAAGGATGGCAAGCGCAAAATTGTTAGCCGCAAACTTATGCCTACTTACATATTTGTAAAAATGGTATATGGCGATGACATTTGGCATGCTATTACTCGTACCCGTGGTATTACTGGTTTCACAGGACCAAAAGGTAGACCACTTCCTATGCGTCCAGAAGAAATACACAAATTGCGTCTAGAAAAACCTGCAGTAATTGATACTGATTTGCATGAAAATGACAAAGTAGAAGTATTAGAGGGCGCACTTAATGGATTTGTTGGTACTATTGTATCAGTAGACCTTGAGGCAGGTAAATTACGCGTAATGGTAGAAATGTTTGGTAGAGAAACGCCAGTTGTTTTGAACCTTGACCAAGTACGCAAAATTGATTAATTTTTGATAATTACATGGGCAACCATTTAATTATAGATTTGGCATGTCACCAAATCGAAAGTTAGTATTTATACTAACTTTGTAGTGGGAGAAAGCGTAAATACTTTTCATGCGCTTATCGTTAGAACCACATATGGCCTAATTAGGCAGGAGGAACATATGGCAGATAATAAAAAACAAGTCAATGCAGTTGTAAAACTACAACTAGAGGCTGGTAAGGCAACAGCAGGTCCTCCAGTAGGTTCATCTCTTGGACCTCACGGAATTAATATCCCTGCATTCACAAAGGAATTTAATGAAAAAACTGCTAGTCAAGCAGGTTTAATCATTCCTGTTGTTATTACTATTTATGCTGATCGTTCTTTTACATTTGTGCTTAAAACTCCACCAGCAGCTGTTCTTATTAAACGCGCTTGCAACATTCAATCAGGTTCTGCAAACAGCGTAAAGACAAAAGTTGCTACAATTACAAGAGCACAACTAAAAGAAATAGCAGAATTAAAAATGCCAGACTTAAATGCAGCAAACATCGATAGTGCAATTAGCATGATCGCAGGTACCTGCAGAAGTATGGGTGTTACAGTAGTAGACTAAGACTGTATAAAATTATAGATGTGGGAGAAGTGTAAAATTTTGTAATGCACTTTGCTAATACCACAAGGAGGAATTATGAAAGGAAAAAAATATGTAGAAAGTGTAAAGCTCATCGATAAGTCAAAAGCTTATACATCAGCTGAAGCAGTTGCACTTGTAGAACAAACAGCAAAAGCTAAATTTGATGAAACAGTAGAATTACACGTAAAACTAGGTGTTGATGGCCGTAATGCCGATCAACAAGTTCGTGGCGTATGCGTATTGCCACACGGCACAGGTAAATCACAAAAAGTTTTAGTTATTGCAAAAGGCGACCATGCTGATGCAGCAACAAAAGCTGGTGCAGATTTCGTAGGTGCAGAAGAAATGATTGCAAAAATCCAAGGCGGTTGGCTAGGATTTGATGTGTGTGTAACCACACCAGATATGATGCCAGTTATTGGTAGAATTGCAAAAGTTTTGGGTCCTAAAGGCCTTATGCCAAACCCAAAGAGTGGCACAGTAACCACAAACGTTGCTAAAACAATTAGCGAAATTAAAGCTGGTAAAGTAGAATATAGATTGGATAAAAATAACATTATCCACGTAATCATTGGCAAAAAGTCATTTGGTGAAGAAAAATTACTTAACAACTTTAACACAATTATGGATGCAATTGTAAAAGCAAAACCAGCAGCAGCAAAAGGTACATATATTAAATCTGTAACTTTGTCTAGCACAATGGGTCCTGGTATTAAAGTTGACTATACATTACAACAATAATAAATAAAACACCTTATTTAAGGTGTTTTTTTGTATTTAAATAAGTATATAATTTATAACATTAAAAAAACATATAAATAATGTTAAAAAGTATTGACATACACATATTATTTATATATAATAATACACGTAAATTGAATATACGATTTTCGCCAAAGACAGCAAGTGCAAAGGTAAATCTTGCCGAGGTAAGTTAATTGATTAGATTATTTGTCTACTCTTATGCTTATTTGGCGTAGGAGTATTTTTAATTTATAATACACAAATAAGTTAAAAAGGAGAGCAAAAGTGAGCACAAGTAGAGATCAAAAAGCTCAAATTGTAGCAGAGATCAAAGAACAATTCAAGAGCGCAAAATCAATTATATTTGTTGACTATCGTGGTATTACTGTGGCAGAAGATACAAAACTTAGAAAAGACTTCCGTGCAGAAAATGTAAAATACAAAGTTTACAAAAATAGATTGATGCTCAGAGCACTTGAAGAGTTAGGCATTACCGGCTTTGATGCAAAGAACTTTGAAGGAACTACTGCAGTAGCATTTAGCGAAGATGAAGTAGCACCTGCAAGAGTATTCTGTAAAACTGCTAAGGACTTAGAAAAAATGGAAGTTAAGTTCGGTATTGTAAATGGCGCAGTTATGAGCAAACAAGAAGTTGAAGCATTATCCAAAGTACCTTCAAAACAAGTACTTATTGCTATGTTGCTTGGTCAACTTCAAGCCCCAATTTCTGCATTCGCTAGGGCTTTAAATCAAATTGCAGAAGGAAAATCAAATAAATAATTAAATTTAAAGGGAGAAAATAAAAATGGCAGATTTAAAGAAATTTGTAGAAGAAATCAAGACATTATCAGTTCTTGAAGTAAGTGAATTAGTAAAATTATTAGAAGAAGAATTCGGCGTAAGCGCAGCAGCTCCAGTAGCTGTAGCAGCAGCACCTGCAGAAGGCGCAGCAGCAGCTGAAGAAAAGAGCTCATTCAACGTAGAGCTTAAAGAAGCAGGTCCAAACAAGATTGCTGTTATCAAAATTGTTAAAGATGTTACAGGTCTTGGCCTTGGCGAAGCAAAAGCATTAGTAGATGGTGCACCAAAGGTTATCAAAGAGAATGCATCAGCAGACGAAGCAAAAGATATTGAAGCAAAATTAAAAGAAGCTGGCGCAACTGTAGAACTCAAATAATTGATTTATTGTGTATAAAAAAATGATGTGGAATTCACATCATTTTTTTATTTCTTTGCAAAGGTATAGCATTTGGCACATGTTTTTTCATTGGCCACACTAATACCATTTGAATGGCAATCTCCATTGTAATTAAATAAACACTTAGCTTTGCAATTTATGCACACATTGCGGATATGCCTGTAAGGATGATATTTGGGTGTTTTGTTAAACATTGTTTTGGGAACATTTTGTTTTTGATCTTCATCCAAGTCATTACTTTTTTCAAAAGTTTTGCAAACTAAGTTTTCGGTTACATCAATACTTTTTGCCATACATGCAAATTTATTGTTATATTTACAATCTAATTTTTTACATTTTAAATCCATACTTTATCACACTCTTACAATATTATTGACAAAATATTTATGTTTTATTACACTAATAATTGATAGGAGATGGTTTGATGAAAGTAGTATTGATTCAAGATTTAAAAGGTAAAGGAAAGAAAGGTGACATAGTAGAAGAAAATAGTGGCTATGCCCTAAATTACCTTATTCCAAATAAAATTGCCATTGCAGGCACAAATAGCAATATAAATGAGGCAAATCAAGCAAAGTTAGCTAATGAGTATCACAAAGAGCAAGAACGCCTTGCAGCTGTGGAACTTGGCAAAAAGGTAGATGGTGTTACAGTGGTGTGCCATGTAAAATCAGGTGAAACAGGCAAAATATTTGGTTCTGTTACAAATAAAGAAGTAAGCACAGAATTATTGAAGCTTGGCTACGATATAGATAAGAAAAAAATTGAAGTGCCAGCAATAAAAACACTTGGTGTGTACACATGCAAATTGAAATTATATCAAGGTGTTAGTGCAAATATTAAAGTAGATGTACAATAAAGAGGTTATAAGACCTCTTTTTTATCGACAAAAATACTACAAATAATTCACAATTACTCATATTTTGTTTCACTACGATTTAAAATTGTCATATATAATTTTACTATAGGTGAAAATTATGAGTTTTTTAAAAAAGAGCATAATACTTACAAATAAGAATAAAGGCATAACATATGGCATTGGCGTGCTTACTATTGAAAAAAATAATGGCGGTGTGTTTGGTAGTTTTACTAGTCACGATGTAAATGATCATGATTTGATACTTGGGATATCTGCAAGTGGTAACGAAGTGGTAAAATTGGATGTGTTATTTGATAAATCAAATACTTTTAATTTTAGATTGCCAAATAGTTTTGATATAAATGACAATATTGGCGCAGTGCTTGTGCGTAAAGAAAATGATAATATCATACCAATTATGTGGGGCGCAAACTCCAATCATGCTCAATTGCGAGAAGATATTATTGAAAATATAGAAAGTGATTATAAGCCACTTGAAAAAGAAATAATTGAAACAAAAACTAGCGTGGAAACACTAGAAAACCAATTGCATCTATTTAAAGAAGATGACCAAATGGATGAATTGATATCAAAAGCTGTGGACGATGCAATTGATGAAGTTGATCATAATTTTTATGAACTTATAAAACCACAATTAGAACAATTATTTGCAGATTATGGACACGAAGAAAATTTGGAAAACATTATTCCAAATAGTAAGTGGGTAAAGGTAGATTTTGATGGCGATGGCAAAGAATATGTTGTGGGCAAAATATTTGAAGATGATAATCTAAAATACATTTGTTATGGTGTACCAGGAGAATTTAGTACAACTCCACCAGAAAAGTTAGTGAAATATAGTCAATGGTTGCCACTAGATAGCAGTGGTGAAGTAGGATATTGGATAATGTATCAAGATGCATATACGGGGGAAGCGCTACAAGTGGGATAAATCCCACTTTTTTGTAGTGTAATAATCATATTATTTGACTATATGTCAATAATTTGTTATATTACATTATAAGTAATTAAAAAGGGCAAAATAATGAAAAGATTTTTTTATGTATTTACTTTAATACTACTATGTTGCACCTTTGTGCTCACTGCATGTGGCAAGAAAGGTTTGGATGATAATCCAGCAACAGATGCACAAGTATCTGGCAATGGCGGTTTTGCAGTGGTAAAAGGCGATTATTTGTATTACACAAATGGTTATGACGACAAGTATACTGAAAATTATACAACTACAAGCGATAATAAGTTTGGTTCAGTAACATTTGGCGCTATTTATCGCACAAAATTAAGCAATGGTGAAGTGCAATATAATGAAGATGGCACATTGAAAAGTTCACAAGTTGTTGTATCCAAATTAGTTGGTTATGAAAAAGGTGGATTCTATATTTTTGGTGATTATATTTATTATGGCACACCACTAATGGAAAAAGAATCTAGTGGTACTTTGCGTAATGATTTAGTAAGTTTCTGTCGTACAAAAATTGATGGCACAGATACAAAAGAAAAATTGTATGTAAGTACTTCTGCAATTGATAGAGAAGATTGGAAGATGTATAGTGTTGATGGTAATGTATATCTTGTGGTTGTAGAAGATGGCAAAAACATTGTTAGCGTAGAAATAAATGGTAAAGGTAAAACAAGCAAAAAGACTCTTGTAGAAAATGTTGCTAGCTATGCATTATACGAAGGCAATATTGATAGCGACAGCACAAAATATGTATATTTCACAAAAGAATTGAGTGAGAGTCCATATAGTGGCAACCAATTTGGGACAGTAAACTTTGTAACAGGTAGTGTAGAGAATTTTAGAGTGAGCGATACAACATATGAGGTGATTGCTCTAAAAAATCATAAAGTATATTATTCTACATCCACACCAATTATGGGTAGTGAAGAAAAAGAAGTTGTATTAAAATATCAAAGCATTGATACTCCTTTTGATACAACACAAAATAACGCAACTGTATTTGGATATAGTGCATACACCGAATATGCGGTGGCATCATACAATGGTGACATTGTGGTAATGCGTAATTCATCAGAAAATATGGTTGTGAGAGTAAGAGGTGTGCTCAATTCTCATGCAATAGAAGCTTCTAGTAGAATTGTTGGATTTGTTGGTGATTATTTGTATTATGTAAATTCATCTAGCAAATTGAGAAAAGTTCAAATCACATATGACAGCAACCAAGAGTATGTATCAGAAGATGCATTTGAAGAAGAAAAAGAAATCTTAACAGATGTGTTTGATGCAAATGGCAATAATATGTATGTGTTTGCAAAATACACAGCAGAAAATGAATCTACACATTATTATCTAAATAAGATTACAGGCAATAGTGCACGTTTTGTTGGTGTATTTGCACCATCACATGCACCAGCACCACTAGATAAAGATAGTGAAGATATGTGGATTAAATAATTAAAAGTAGCATTATATGCTACTTTTTTTGTGTCATTATGACATAATTCTTAATCATATTTTCAAATTATTCTAAAAGGATACAAAACACATTTTTTTGAGTACTTTTTCATGGTTTTTTTAGTACTTTTTTCATACTTATATTTTTTGCGAAAGTATTCGACAATTTATTTAAAAATATGTCAAAATATCTTTAAATTACCCCATTTTCTTTCTTGTATATTATTGCATCAAAAAATGCATTGTGATATTATGTTTTTGTTTTTTGGAATTTTAAAATATAGGAGAAAAAGATGGAAACTAATAAGCTAAAAATTATGCTAATTGACAATGTAGCAAGCACAAGAGAAAATACAAAACAGATGATTAACAAAAGTAATGATGCAGTAGTAAAAAGTGATTTTGATGATGCAATTTCTGCACTTGAATATCTAAAGTCAAATGAGATTGATGTAGTGGTAACTGATTTGGTTTTGCCAAAGTTAGATGGATTTTCATTCTTAGATGAATTATCACAAATGAATTTAAATCATTCACCAAAAGTAATAGTAACGTCTGCAATATCTAGCGATGAACTAATTGAACGTGCACTAAAACTTGGTGCTAGTTATTATATGATAAAACCAATTGATGATAGTGTGTTATTAAAACGTATAAAACAGATATCAAATTTTACAGCAACCACACAAGTTACAGAGCCAAGAAAAATTAAAAACAAAGCGTTAGAAGAAAAAATTACAAATATATTTATCACAGTAGGAATTCCTGCTCACATCAAAGGTTATCAATTTTTGCGTGAGGCAATCAAAATGGCAATAGATAACCCAGAAATTATCAATAGTATTACAAAGAAATTATATCCTAGCATTGCAGAGCGTTTTGATACTTCTGCAAGCAAAGTAGAGCGTGCTATCCGTCATGCAATTGAAGTGGCTTGGAATAGAGGTAAAATAGAGAATATAAACACCCTTTTTGGCATTAGAGTATATAGCAACAATGAGAAACCAACTAATGGTGAATTCATTGCTTTGGTTGCTGATAAAATGCTAATAGAAGGTGCATAAAAACCATCTTTATATACATATATTTATTGATTTATCATATAATTAATGATAAATCTTTTTTATTTTATAAATATGTTACAATAAAAAAAATAATATATATGTATAAAATTAGTTTACAATAAAATAATATGTAGTTATAATAATGTGACAATAAAGGTGAAAATTATGAAATACATTAAATGTCCTAGATGCGAATTAAATTATATTTTGGAATCAGAAGATTTGTGTGAAGTGTGCAAGCGTTCTATGCGTGCAGGTGCAAATAATGAAGACGATGAAGAGGAGTATGAAGAAGAAGGTCTTACTCTTTGCCCAATTTGCAAAGTGAATTATCTTAATGAGGGCGAAACAATTTTC
>JAGCSP010000041.1 GCA_017964105.1 Clostridia bacterium
ATTTGCCCCTGTGGCAGATAGTATTGCTAAGGGCGCACTTCGTGGTGCTCGTGGTAACTCTGGCGTTATTTTGTCACAAATTCTAAAAGGTATGAGTACAGTTATTGCTGCATGCGATAAGGATATAAACACCAAAACATTTGCTAAGGCAATGGAAAGTGGTGCACAAGTTGCATACAAAGCTGTTACCCAACCAAAAGAAGGTACTATCCTTACCGTTATTCGCATAATGGCAGAATCAGCAGTTCGCAATGCAAAGAAAATTAGTGATTTTGAAAAATTCTTCGAAGCAATTCTTCAAGATGGCGAAATGATATTGCAACAAACACCAGAAATGTTGCCTGTTTTGAAAAAGGCAGGTGTTGTTGACGCTGGTGGTCGTGGTCTTATCATTATTTTCACAGGTATGCAACGCGTACTTCTTGGTGATGAAGATTTAACCATAAATGTTGACGAAATGGTTAGCTCTGCAGCAGCTGACGTGTCTAACAATGATTACTATGTAAATCTTGACAATTTGGCGGATATTGAGTTTGCATATTGTACAGAATTCATGGTAGCTCACATGAAGAAAAAGACTACAAATAGCGATATTGACAAGCTCAGAGAGTTTTTGATGACCATTGGAGACTGCGTAGTTTGCGTAGGTGATTTGGAACTTGTAAAAGTACACGTTCACACTAATGAGCCAAACCTTGCACTTGGCGCAGGACTTGAACTTGGTGAACTTATTAACTTAAAAATTGAAAACATGGTTGAACAAAATCGTGAATTGAAGCGTAAACAAAACTCTCGCGATGAAAATCTCAAAGAGTTTGGTATGGTTGCTGTTGCTCCTGGTGATGGTATTGCTAGCGTGTTTGGCGACATTTTAGTAGATAATTGCATCGAGGGTGGTCAAACAATGAACCCATCTGCTGATGACATTGCAAAAGCAGTAGACAAAGTTCCTGCAAAAAATGTATTTGTGTTCCCAAATAACAAAAATATCATTCTTGCAGCTGAGCAAGCTAAGGGTCTTACAAAACGTACACTTCATGTAATTCCAACCAAGTCAATTCCAGAGGGTGTATCTGCAGTGCTTGCATTTAACCCAGATGGCACATTAGAAGAAAATATTGAGGCAATGAATAAGGCTAAAGATAGCGTTATTTCAGCTTCCGTTACATATGCAGTTCGTACCACAAATATTGATGGTTTTGACCTTCAAAAGGGCGATATTATGGGTATGAACGAAAAGTCCATTATTGCTAAGGGCACTTTGGTAAAAGAAACTACAGTTCAACTTGTAGACAAGCTTATCAATCCTGACGTATGCAACATCACATTATTCTATGGCAAAGAAATTCCTGAAGATGAAGCAAATGTGCTTGTAGAAGAACTTCAAGAAAAATATCCAGATTGTGATGTATCACTTATTTATGGTGGACAACCAGTATATTACTACATAATTAGTATGGAATAATAAAAGGCCCTATATTTAGGGCTTTTTGTTTTATTTTAAAATGAAAAAATGTAATTATAAGTTTATTGCAGCACCTTTGTCTGTTGGTAGTCCTACTAGGGGGACAGACCAAGCTGGTGATGTGGTTATAGACAAAATGTCTTCAAAATTTAATAAGCAGGTAAAAGCATACACGCGTTTAGATTTTATTAACACTGAATCTCCAGAAGAACATAAGATTCTTAATTTTTCCAGTGTAGATAGAGCAAATAAACATGTTTACTTATTTTTATCTAAATGTATGAAAGATGGGGTAACACCATTTATTGTTGGCGGTGATCATAGTATTGGTGCAGGCGTAACGGCATATAACCTAAAAAAGTACAAGGATGGTCAAGATCTTCTTGTTGTGTGGATTGATGCTCATTCAGATATAAACACACCTGAGTCATCTTTGTCGCATTATTACCATGGCATGCCAAATGCAATTAGTTTAGGATTATGCGATAAATCTTTGTCGCCAATTCAAAATGAAGAGGTGTTACCAGGCAATCATTTAGCAATTATTGGCGCACGTAGCATTGATGAAGGTGAAAAGATTATTATCAAAGATAATAATGTTAATTGTATTTCAGCATTAGAGGTTCGAAAAAATGGTATAGAAAACTATATCCATGAATTAAAAGAGAAAACTCATTGTAGATATGTTAAAATATCTTTTGACGTGTATAGTTTGGATCCATCAGAAATTACAGCTACTGGTTACAATATTCCAAATGGACTAACACGTAATGAAGTAAAATTAATCATCAAAACGCTACTTGACAATTTTGAACTTGCATCATTTGACTGCGTAGAATATAACCCAACACTTGATAAAGATGATAAAGATTTAAATACAATTCTCGATATATTTTCTGTATTACTATAAAAACAAAAAAGCACCTATATCTAGGTGTTTTTTTGTGGTGCCGAAGACCGGACTTGAACCGGTACGATATCGCTACCGCAGGATTTTAAGTCCTGTGCGTCTGCCTGTTCCGCCACTTCGGCATAAATGGAGGCACCGTCCAGATTCGAACTGGAGCATAAGGGTTTTGCAGACCCTGGCCTTACCGCTTGGCTACGGTGCCATAAGGGTTATCATTTGTACTAGGGCAGGGTGTGTAATTAAAAAAATGGAGCGGAAGACGAGTTTCGAACTCGCGACATTCGCCTTGGCAAGGCGACGCTCTACCACTGAGCCACTCCCGCATATAATTCTTTTTGCTATTCATAATACCCAAAGAATTAAATTGTATTATGATATTGGAAATTATAGTGGTGGAAGTTACAGGGCTCGAACCTGTGACCTCCTGCTTGTAAGGCAGATGCTCTCCCAACTGAGCTAAACTTCCATATCACATTTTTTCAATGCCTTATTACTATACCAAATTATATGAATTTATGCAAGAGTTTTTGCAAATTTTTTTCAAATTTGTTTACACATATTAGATTATATGTCATTACATGCCTTTTATGTTATCTCAAAATCTAAAAGCCCCATATTATATAGGGCTTTTTTACTATTTACATCTTTTTGTTTTTCTTGTTTTTGCTTTTGTACACATTTTACCATTTTCACTGGCATG
>JAGCSP010000042.1 GCA_017964105.1 Clostridia bacterium
ATAAGCAATACTAATTAGCCACCATACCACTTTTGGTGTAACCTTTTTGCTTAGTGATATAAAGAATATGCCACACAAAAATAATATACATATTACAAGCGTTACTATGCTAAACGAAATAACTGTCTTGGTATTTGTATTAGAAAATAATCCATTTACAATACCCATTGCAAGCAAAATGGTGGACACAATACAAAATGTTACCTGACTATAAATATATTTTGATAGTGGCACAGAACTTGCAACGCCACCTTTTACGCCACGCGAATTTAGATAATATATTTGAAATGGTTGCCCACCAAAAGAAAATGGCGTAATGCAATCATAATATCTGCAAATTACAGTTGATTTAAAGGATAAGAATGGTCGTAATTCACCTGTGGATCTATGAAGCAAAACACTTGTGCGAATGCTATCGAATATCATAATACCCAAAAATGCAAACAATGTGAACCACAAATACCTTTGCCTTATTTCTAGCGTTGTAATATCGTGTACACCATAAGTGTGTTGTTGCACAATCAAAGTAATTACAAGCACTAATATACTAATTATAAAACAAACTAAATTAATTACTTTGCTTTTGTTTGATTTTTGTTTTAATGCTTTTTGCTCAGTTTGTTTTAAGTAAACTGATGTGTCTTCCAAATTTTTGCCGGAATTATCTACAAAAAAAGTAAGGGCTTTTTTTGCTTTGCCTGGCTTGTATACAACACTATTGAGTTGTTTATTTACTTTTTTTGCCATAATTACCACACATTCGTTATTATATCATACCACGATAAATCATATTGACCAAATTAAATTGGCCACAATATGGCAAATAAAAAATCCTAGTAAAGTTTACTAGGATTTAAAATTTGGATTATTTCCACAAATCTTTGTATCTATTTTCGTAGTATACAATCTTTATGTTTGCTTTTAATTGAGCAACTAAATTTTTAACTTCTGTATTGTAGTTGCTACCCGTTGCAACTTTATCATAAGAATAATCAAACAATGTTTTATATCCATTCAATTGGGTAGTATGCTTTGCCAATAATTCAGCAGTAATACTATCTTCATCAAGTGCAACATTTTTTATAGCACCGGTATTCATAATAATATGGAAACCATAATCAGTTTTGCCTGTGGTGGAATTAGTGTGACCCGCAAACACAAGTCCACTCAAATTGCCAGCGCCATGATTGCCATCTGCAGTGTATAATGCACGTGCAGCTTCAGTAAATTCTCTTACCATAATATTTACTGGATTTTCTGTTGTTCCATAAATATCATCATACAAATCCACTGCGTAATCAAATGTGCTGTTCATAATGCCTGGGTCATCATTATAACGATAAATCATATCATTAAAGTATTTTGCCCTCTCAGTTGCATCAGCACTTTGATCTACATAATTTAAAATATCTTGATATACTTCTAACACATTTTTTTCAACAACAGCGCCTGTTTCGTCGTTGTATTTTACGACTGTTGTACTAGTGATTGCATCTAACCTAGTGTTGTATTCTTCATCTGACATATCTGTGCCACGTTGCTCTTTTTCATTCATCAATCTTCTAATCTCAGCATTTTGAGTTTCGCTAAAATTGATAAGAATATGTGTGACATTCATAAATTTGTCTTCTACTGGATGATACAACACAGGGGATGAACTATATGATTTCATTGCAGTGTAATATGCTTCATATTTACCATCTTTTAATATGTCATATTTTTCTTTTTGTTGTTTATAAATATTTGAATAATAAGTTACTACATTTGATCCAATTTCATCATTCAATTCATAATATGTTTCACCATCAATTGTGATAGTTGTTGCACATTTTTCATGAACTTTAAAATATTTTTCATATTTTGAAATATATTTATTTTCTGTATATGCTGAAATTAGTCTATCTTCTTCTGTCTTTATTACATCTGCTTCTGCTGTAGACCTACCTTCAGTTTTTGCTGCTGATTGAAGTGAACTTACAAATCTTGTCCATGCTTCGCGTGAAATATCTGCATCGTCAGAAATTTTTTGTTCGAAATGCATTGGTACAATTTCACCAGACAAATCTTCATCTTCAATCAATTCTGGATTATACACAAAATGAATTTTGTCTTCACTATCTTTTACTGTAGTAATTGTAGGGGTATACTCTTTATATTCATCGCGAAGTGGTTTTGTACTTTCTTGTTCATCTGTCGATGTATCAGTAGAAATACCTCTTTCTTCTTTAATAGTTTCTTCCAAACTATCTAATTGAGATTGCATACTTTCCCAAGCAGATTTTCTAATTGCTTTGTAGTCATTTTCTGTAAGTGGGCCAAGCTCTTTGCCTTCGCCAACATAATTTTCTTTAATATAATCTACAAGTATTCCTCTTTCCACAAGATATGTTGCAGAATTCTTCACGGCATTTTCTGCTGTCATATATCCTGCTTGAACATAATTGTAATAATTGTTGTAGAATGTATCAATCAATTGCCTTTTGGTATAAGAATGATCTCCCGCAGTAACAACTACTTGATTGTAATATTTAGCTGTATTAGTAGTGATTACATTGCAACCAACTAGCGCAGTAACACTAAGCGCTAGGGCACAAACTGCACCACATACTTTCTTAAAAGTTTTATTCACCGTTCTTCTCCATTATAATATGTTAATATTATACATATTTAATTTGATTTATGCAAATAGATTTTTGACTATTCACCACATTCAAGTAGGAAATTTAGCACCATATCAATTTTGCTATCAATATCAATAGTTTTGTTAAATGTAATTATTGGCAATTCTTGCGAACCATATTCAACATAGTCATAAGTAGCAATTGCATCTGCAAAAACTTCAAACGATTTAATATCATTCAAAGCAATGCTTACATCCCTATCTTTTATAGCTATTTTCTTTGCACCAAGGCGCGCGCCAAGATTTTTTATTAATGCAATTTTACACAAATTGCTTACCTCTTTTGGCACATTACCACAAATGTTTTGAATTTGCTCAATAGTTTGACTTAGTTCTTTATAAGAACTAATTTTACTAATTTTTGAATACAATCTAATTCTCAAATCATATGCATCAATAAATGTTGTAGGAATATATGCATCTGCACTAGTTTCAATTCTAACATCGCCAGAATTTATATTTGTAATACCTTTTAATTCATTTACTGCTTCATTTAGTAATTGTACATAAAGTGCATAGCCAACTTTTTGCATATGTCCGCTTTGTTCAGCACCAAGTACATTGCCTGCACCCCTAATCTCCAAATCACGCATAGCAATCTTAAAACCACTACCCATTGCAGTAAATTCTGTAATGGCCTGCAAACGTTTATATGCATTTTCACCCATGTTTTTACGTCTGTCAAACATGAAATATGCATATGCCTGTTTATCCGACCTGCCAATACGACCTTTTAATTGATATAGTTGCGATAGTCCCAACATGTCAGCATCTACCACAACCAAAGTGTTTGCGTTAGGCAAATCAACACCATTCTCAATAAGAGTGGTTGCCACTAGTACTTGTGTTTGACCATTATACAATCTAAATATAGCATCTTCAAGTGATTTTTTGTCCATTTGACCATGCGCAACATCGAGCACTACCTGTTTGCCAAGCAATTCCCTTAGTTGTGATGCATAATTGTAAATGCTTTCTACTTTGTTATAAATCACGAGCACTTGGCCACCACGATCTAATTCGCGCGCAATGGCATTTTTTATAACCGTAGGACTATATTCCACTACTTGCACAAGTGTTGTAATTCTATTTGTTGGTGGTGTGGCAATCACACTAATATCCCTAATTCCTGTAAGTGACATATTTAATGTTCTGGGTATTGGGGTAGCAGACAATGTAAGTACATTTACATTGTTCTTCAAATTCTTAATTTTTTCCTTGTCACCAACGCCAAATTTTTGTTCTTCATCAAGTATTAACAACCCAAGATTCTTAAATTTAACATTATTGCCAAGCATTTTGTGTGTACCAACTAACAAATCAATTTTGCCAGCAAGCAAATCTTTCAAGATTTGAGTAACTTCTTTGTCACTTTTAAATCTATTTAACACTTGCACATTTACTCCAAAATTTTTCATGCGCATAATCGCAGTATTGTAGTGCTGTTCAGATAGCACTGTGGTTGGGCAAAGGAATGCCACTTGCTTGCCACAAGATATTGTTTTGAAAGCAGCACGCAAAGCAACTTCTGTTTTACCAAAACCAACATCGCCACAAAGCAATCTATCCATCACTTTGCCACTTGTCATATCTTTCTTTATGTCTTCTATTGCATCGTCTTGGTCTGGTGTTAATGCATAACCAAAATCGTTTTCAAATTTCAATTGCAATTCATCATCTGGCGCATACTTAAATCCCTTAGCGTCCATTCTTGCTTTGTATAATTGCACCAAGCTAAAAGCAAGTTCTTTTAATTCGCCTTTTACTTTTGCCTTAGTTTTTATAAACTCAGTACTGCCAAGTTTATTTAATTTTGGTGGTGTATCACTACCAATATATTTGGCAATGTTATCCATATTTTCTACAGGTAAATATAATTTGTCGCCACCACTATATTCAAGGATTACATAATCTCTATTGCTACTAGATAGCTTTAAGCATTCTACACCTAAGCACTTCGCTACACCATAAGTATTGTGCACAACTATATCACCACTTTGTGGCAATATTCCATCGTATAGTGACAAATTTGCGTCAAGTTTTATATCTTTTGCTTTAATAAACAAATCATCTGTGCCAATAATTAAAACCTTATCTCCA
>JAGCSP010000043.1 GCA_017964105.1 Clostridia bacterium
AGTATTAAAACTAGTATAAATGCAACAATTAGTACTGCCACACTAACTGTGAGCATAATCACTAATTGCATGAGTGTTCCACCCATAACCATTCTTGCGGTGATACCACCTATTGCAAATACACTACCTGTAATACCAAATATACCAAACCCTGGCGCAAATAATTCTACACAAAGTAAAATTACGCCCGCAATCAAAGCAATCATTGGTATGTATCCAAGTCCATCAAATAATGATGTAAAGCCGCTAACAATTTCTTGCCACATATCAAAACCCTCCAATATAATACGCAAGTATTATACCATATAATCAATCAAAATGAAATAGTAAACACTCACTTTTTATAATTTTTTTTAATTAAACAAAAAAATCTACACCGAATGGTGTAGATTAATTTATATTATAGAGCTGATTTCATGTCATCAACAATAGATTGAAGTTCTACAAATATTTGACGGACATCTGCATTGTCACTATCTAGACCTTCACCTTTTGCTGTTTCTTCCTCAATCAAATTCTCAATATCTGTGATAAGTTCAAGTTTCTTATCCATATCACTATTAGTTGAGAAATCAAGTGCTGAATAACGTGTTGTGATATCTCTTAATGCCTCACTCAAACGCTCATTGTCAACGCCACCTTCTTCCTCTTCTTCTGGAGCAGGTGCAGGTGCTGGTTCTGGAGCAGGTGCAGGTGCTGGCTCTTTTTTAACTTTTGTTACTTTCTTTGTTGTAACAACTGTTTCAACCTTTTTGGATTTTGGTTGATATGCTGGGTTTACAAGACCCATTGTTGAAATGATAAGGTGAGTATCAAACATATGATAGTTTTGCTCTTGATATGGTGTGTTGATATCAATAAGTGTTCTACCAGAACTCTTTAATTCTACTAGTAGTGGAATTAAATCGCCATCACCAGAAACAATACAATATGCATTGATTTCTGGTTTTGTAAAGTTAAGAGCAACTGCATCGACGATGATACGTGTATCTAATTGGCTAAAACGCTTTTTGAAACGCATAAATGGTGCTGTTTCATAACCATATTTTGCAATCACATCACTAAGATAGATGTGTTTACGATCGTTGTAACCATAGAATTTGCAGTACACAACTTCACCCATATTATTTAATTTTGTGTACAATTCGTTGAACGCTTCCCCACTAATTTTTACGTTGTCTACGTCAACAAGTAATGCTATTTTCATTTCGCTCATAATTTTCTCCTTTTTAAAATGAATTATTACTTTTCTCTTTGCGAGTAAAACAAATACTGTTGGGCATATCCACTATACTTACCAAATCTGTTGTGAAAATATCTATTTATCTTGGTTACACTTTCTCCATGCAAACCAAACATACTTTCATACACATGAATTATCCAAGTATCAGTAGGAAATACGTCAGTTTTGTAAAAGCCAAATAGTAATACACAATCTGCCACTTTTGGTCCAACACCCTTTAATGTCAACAATCTTTTCTTTGCTTCCTCAGTAGGCAATTCATATATAGCGTTGACATCAAATCCATCTTTCAAACTTTTGATAGTATCCACTAAATATTCTGCCCTATACCCACAACCGGCTGACTTGAAAAACTGTGCATCAGCCAAAGATAATTTGTCAATAGTTGGAAAAGTGTAATGATCTTCATCCCACTCACCATAGCGCTCACAAATTTTCTCAATTGAGGCCTTAATTCTAGGAATATTATTGTTGGCCGAAATAATAAATGAAATTATCATTTCTATTGGGTTTTGCCTTAGTATCCTAATGCCATAACCATGTTTTATGGCATCATCTACAAATTGGTCACCACTAATTGCCGATTTTATTGTATCATAATTTGTGTCAAGGTCAAAGTAATTAATGAAATATTTTTTATTTTTGCAAAATATTTTTGTACTACCTTTTTGACAATAAATGTCTGCTTTTTGGTCGCCTGAATATACTGTGTAGCCAAAATCGGTAACTTTGTACCTAAACACTTGTCCACATTCTAGTATGTGTTTTACATTAAATTCGTTTGAGTCAAAAATCTCAATATAATCATTCGTAATTTGGTATTTTATCATAAATCAAAAAGAGCCAACGAAATCGCTGGCAAAATCATTATTTTTTAACAGGATATACGCTTACACGCTTTTTATCCTTGCTTTCGTGTTCAAAGGTAACAACGCCATCAGCGGTTGCAAACAAAGTGTAATCTTTGCCAACACCAACATTTGTGCCAGCATTCACTTTTGTGCCACGTTGTCTGATGATAATTGAGCCTGCTGTTACAAACTCACCATCGTATGCCTTAACACCCAAACGTTTGCTATTACTGTCACGGCCGTTTTTGGATGTACCTTGACCTTTCTTATGAGCAAACAACTGAATATTCATAATCATAATTTAGTTAACCTCCACATTTATATTTGAAGGATACCCCTCTTGCAAATCAAGTAGTGCAATATGTGCTGTTTCAAATAACACTTGCGCTCTTAATAATTCGCTTTCATCTATCTTTTTAGGTAACCTTAGTTCTAAATATCCTTTTTCATCATTCTTCTTTACACGAGCTTTAATTTTAAGTACTTGTGTAATTCCCAGTGCTAGTGCACCAGTGATTGAGGATATTGCTGCACACACTATATCTTTGCCATATTCAGCAAAACCCGTGTGTCCTTCACACAAGACTCCAATATATTTGTTATCTTGTTTAAAAAATCTTACTTCTGTCATAATTACTTAACCGAAACAATCTTTAATTCTGTATAAGGTTGTCTATGACCTTGTTTCTTGCGCTCGTTCTTTTTTGCTTTGTATTTGAACACAACAACTTTATCACCTTTGCCGTGTGAAAGTACTTCTGCAACTACTTCTGCGCCTTTTACTGGGTTACCTGTGGTAACTTTTTTACCATCTACAAGCAACAATACTGGCAATGTAACCTTATCACCAACATTTGCATCAAGATGCTCAACTGTGATTACGTCATTTTCGCTAACTTTGTATTGTTTGCCACCTGTTTCTACTACTGCGTACATGTATTTTTCCTCCTCTTACCAGACTCACTATTAAGGCGTTCAATTATAAATAATTGAAACTTTCAAATTAT
>JAGCSP010000044.1 GCA_017964105.1 Clostridia bacterium
AAGAATTATTAGGTGAAAATGGTTCTAAGAGCAAACTTGCAAGATTGTATGAACTTATTTATAATAAGTTCTTGGCATGTCAAATGGCTGATGCAGAATATGATTCTGTAAATGTAACTATTGAAAATGGCAAGTGTGAGTTAAAAGCAAGTGGCAGAACGGAAGTATTTGATGGATTTACAAAGCTTTATCACGATGCTGTAAAATCCAAGAAGAAAAAGGCTGCCGAAGAAGATGAAGATGAAACAGATTTAAATGCAAAATTACCAAAACTAGAAAAAGGTCAACAATTAAATCTGGAAGATATTGAGGCAAAACAGAAGTTTACAAAACCTGCAAGTAGATATACTGAAGGCACGCTTATTAAAGAAATGGAAGATAAGGGAATTGGTAGGCCTGCAACATATGCACCAACAATTCAAACGTTGCTTAGCAGAAAATATATTGAACCAAAAGAAAAAGCACTTGCACCTACAGAATTGGGTTACAAAGTATGTGAATTTATGGAAAGATACTTTACAAGTATTATGAACGTAAAATTTACTGCAGATATGGAAACTAAACTTGATGACATTGCAAACAAAGGTACTTCTTGGCAAGATACAATATCGTCATTTTATAAAGATTTTGAGTCACAATTAAAGGTTGCAGATAGAGACAATGCTAGCTTTAAAGCACCTGCAAAGGAAACTGATATTGTTTGCTCCAAGTGTGGTCATAAAATGGTTATTCGCACAGGTAAATTTGGAGAATTTTTGGCATGTAGCAATTATCCAAAATGCAAAAATATTGAGCAACTAGAAGTTGATGGTGGAATTTGTCCAAAATGTGGTAAAAAAATTATCCAAAAACACAGCAAAAAAGGTTCTGTATTCTATGGATGCACGGGGTATCCAGAATGTGACTTTGTGAGCTGGGATCCAATTTGTGAAGAACATTGCCCAGATTGTGGTAGTTATATGACAATGAAAGAAACTAACGAAAAAATAATTAAAAAATGCAGTAATCCAAAATGCAAATACAGACAATCAATAAACAAGGAAATCGAAGAAGATAATGAAGGTTAGCATTATTGGAGCAGGACTTGCAGGGTGTGAGTGTGCTTATCAATTGTTAAAACAGGGTGTAGATGTTGATTTGTATGAAATGAAACCAACAAAATTTAGCCCTGCACACAAAGATAAAAACTTTGCAGAGTTGGTATGCTCCAATTCATTAAAAAGTAATTTAATATCTACAGCTGGTGGTATGTTAAAACAAGAATTGCGCATTCTAGATAGTCTACTTATCAAATGTGCAGATGAATGTGCAGTACCGGCTGGTAGTGCACTTGCTGTAGATAGGTATAAATTTAGCGAACTAGTGACAAGTAAATTAAAAAGTTTTAAAAATTTACACATAATTGAAGGCGAGGTAACTGATTTACCTGAAGGTTATGTTGTAATCGCCACAGGTCCACTTACATCTGATAGCTTATCAAAATCACTTGCAAAATTATTTGGCGATAATTATTTGTATTTCTTTGATGCAATTGCTCCAATTGTAAGCAGAGAAAGCATTGATTTTAATGTTGCCTTCGAGGGTGATAGATATGGAAAAGGTAATAGTGATTATATAAATTGTCCATTTACAAAAGATGAGTATATGAATTTTTATCAACAATTGATTGGTGGTGAGATTGTTCAGTTACATGATTTTGAAAATTCTAAGGTTTTTGAAGGGTGTATGCCAATTGAAGTGCTTGCCAAACGCGGAGTAGATGCAATGCGTTATGGTCCCTTGAAACCAGTTGGGATAAAAAATCCAGTAACAAATAAAGGCTATTATGCAGTTGTCCAATTGCGCAAAGAAAACGTAATGGGAGATTACTATAATATTGTAGGATTCCAAACAAATCTTACATATGGCGAGCAATCAAGAATATTCAAATTAATTCCTGGATTGCAAAATGCAGAATTTGTGCGATTTGGATCGTGTCATAAAAACACATATATTAACGCACCTAAACTATTAAATAGATTTTATCAATTAAAATCTAATCCAAACATATTTGTTGCTGGTCAACTTAGTGGTGTGGAAGGATATATAGAAAGCATTTCTAGTGGTCTTGCTGTTGGATTAAATGTATATAATTTGATATCAAATAGATCATTCTACGATTTCCCTAATACTACTATGATAGGGGCATTATCTAATTACCTAGAAAATGCAAGTAGTGAGAATTTTCAGCCAATGAGTAGCAATATGGGAATTGTTGCACACAATTTTAAAGACAAAGACAAACAAGTAAAAAATACTAAAATTGCAAATAAATCATTTGAAATTTTGAATAACATGCTCAATTAACGTTAGTAAATTGCAATAATGGTGTTATAATAAAAATGAATTATAGGAGAAAACAATGGATATAAAAGGAACAACAATATTAGGTATAAAGCGTAATGGTGTAACCATTATTGCAGCAGATGGTCAAGCAACTCTTGGTGATATTTGCCTAAAAGGAAATGTTAAAAAAGTTCGCAGATTATATAACGACAAAGTTATTTTGGGCTTTGCCGGTTCTGTTGCTGATGGTTTTACATTGTATAACAAATTTGAAGAATTACTTCAAAAATATAGTGGAAACCTTATGCGTAGTGCGGTGGAACTAGGTATTAGTTTTAGAGAAGAAAAGGTAAAGTTGGAAGCAAATCTAATTGTTGCCGACAAAGAAAAAATGTATTTCATTGTTGGTAATGGTGATGTTGTAGAGCCAGAAGGTGATGTAATTGCTACTGGTTCTGGTGGCAACTATGCATATGCTGCAGCACGTGCATTATTGCAAAATACAGAACTTTCTGCACGTGAAATTGCAGAAAAATCAATGCAAATTGCAGCAGACCTATGTATTTACACCAATCACAATTTTGTATTTGAGGAGGTCAAATAATTATGAATTTATCTCCAAGAGAAATTGTTAACGAACTTGATAAATATATCATTGGTCAAGGGGACGCAAAACGTGCAGTTGCTGTTGCACTTCGCAATAGATACAGACGTAGCCAATTACCAAAAGAAATTCGTGATGAAATAACACCAAAAAATATTATTATGCAAGGTCCAACAGGTGTTGGTAAAACAGAGATTGCAAGGCGTCTTGCAAAATTAGTAAAAGCACCATTTATCAAAGTAGAAGCCACCAAATACACAGAAGTTGGATATGTTGGTAGAGATTGTGAAAGCATGATAAGAGACTTAGTAGATGTGTCTGTTCGTCTTGTAAAAGAAGAAAAAGTGCGTGAAGTGCAAGAAAAAGCAAAAGACCAAGTTGCTAATAAACTTGCTGATATTCTTGCAAATGAATTACGTGCTGAAAATCCAGAAAAAGATATCAATAGAGACGAATTGGTTCAAGATATTAAAACTGGTAAGTATAATGATCGCCAAATAGAAATTGCTGTGGCAGAACAAGCAAAAGCCATTGGTGTAATGCCAGGTGTGGGAGCAGGCGATTTAGATATTTCAGGAATGCTTGGTAGCATATTCCCACCACAACGCAAGAAAAAGAAAATGAAAGTAGAAAATGCTTTTGAATTATTATTACAAGAAGAAAGTGATAAACTTATTGATAATGATTCAGTAAATTCCGAGGCAATACGTCGTGCCGAGCAAGAAGGCATTGTATTTATTGATGAAATTGATAAGATTGCATCAAAGGGTGCCGGACAAAAGGGTCCAGACGTAAGCAGAGAAGGTGTTCAACGTGATATATTGCCACTTGTTGAGGGTTGCACGGTAAGCACTAAATATGGTCCAATCAAAACGGATTACATTTTATTTATTGCAGCAGGTGCATTTCATATTAGCAAAGTGGAAGATTTGATACCAGAATTTCAAGGTAGATTCCCAATCAGAGTGCAATTAGATAGTTTAAATGCTGGTGATTTCTATAACATTTTAACTCAACCAAAAAATGCATTAACATTGCAGTACACAGAGTTATTGAAAGTTGATAACATCAACTTGAACTTTAAAGAAGATGCATTGCGTACTATTTCTGGCATTGCTGAGCATGAGAATGATACAAATGAAAATCATGGTGC
>JAGCSP010000045.1 GCA_017964105.1 Clostridia bacterium
CTTTTGCCAATGGATGTTGTATACATATGTGTACATATATATATAGATGAATTTATGTAAATCACTTAAAATGTTAAACGATGTCTGACAATGATGTACATATGATCAATAAAGTTACTGGACAAAATAGACAAAGATGATATGACATATTCAGCAATATTTATTACAGATAAGCACATGATGGCAATGTACACCTTGTGTTTGCTATATGGCGATGACATTGTTGAAATGCTTGCAAAATATAGTGCAAATATGGGCTTTTCTTTTGATGATATAGACATAAAATCAATCATTGGTTATAATCCAAATATTGATAAATTGGTAGAGAATATGGATAAAGCAAGGGCACATAACATGCCAATATTTGAACGTGTGACTGGGATACCAAAGGTAGAACTAAATAGAGCAATAAAAGAAGAATGCAATAACATTATGGGTGGTGGCTACTAAAAGTCATCACTTTTTTGTCATTTGTTTGACTATATTTCCACATGGTGGTACCATATTATTGTATTGAGAGGTTTTATTATGAAAGATATACTTCGTACTGAAAGAATTAAAACAACTATCATTGCATTATGTTTAGTTGTGTTTGGTGCATTGTTTGCTTCTTTGCCAGAAACATCATACAGGGTGTTAGTGATAGTACTAGGATGCATACTTATTGCACTTGGCTTATTTTGGATAATAGCATATTTTATGATGCCATTAAATTTGCTTAAAACCATTCAATTGGGTAATGGTGCATTATTTGTATTACTTGGTTCATTGTTTTTGATTATTCCAAGCATTTACCTTGCATTGGTTGGCTTTGGTTTAGCGTTTGTAGGTCTTCAATATATTACATTTGCTATTGCAGGTGCACGTGCAGGGGCGAAAGGGTATTGGTATGACCTTGTTAATGGTATTTTGCAATTCTTAATTGGGCTTGCGCTCATTGTATTACGATACACAAAAACAGCACAAAATGCAATGATGATTTGCCTTGGCATTTCACTTATTATATATGGTTTGTTTATACTATGTAGCATATTTATGCTTCACAAAGTATATGTGAAAGTAACAGAAGAATAATAAAAAAATAAAAGACACCTGATGGTGTCTTTTTTGGTGCTTCCTTTAGAGTTCTCGAACTCTGGACCCAAGATTTAAGAGTTAGTTGCTCTTACCAGTCGATAGAGCAACTAATTAAATATTAAAACAAAAATGCACCTAATCATTAGGTGCAATATTTGGTGCTCCCTCAGAGACTCGAACTCTGGACCCACTGATTAAGAGTCAGTTGCTCTACCAACTGAGCTAAGGAAGCAAATTTTCAAAAGCAATGATAGTGTACAAGAAAACAATTTAAAAGTCAATATTTTTATTGCTATCATTTTAATTTTTCTTATGGTTGTGGTATAATTAATTTGTTAAGGAGAAAGATTATGGCATCAATATATGATTTTAAAGCAACCACTATAACCGGAGAAGAGGTTGGCTTAGATAAATACAAAGGTAAAGTATTGCTAATAGTTAATACTGCAACAGGTTGTGGCTTTACTCCACAATACGAAGGATTGGAAGAATTGTACAAAGAATATAAAGACAAGGGCGTAGAAATTCTAGATTTTCCTTGCAATCAGTTTGGTCATCAAGCACCTGGTAGCAATGAAGAAATTGCTTCATTTTGCAAGCTAAAGTATGATGTGTCTTTCCCACAATTTGCAAAGATTGACGTAAATGGGGAAAATGAGCATCCACTATATAAATTTCTCAAAAGCAAAAAGGGTGGAGTTTTTGGTAAAGCCATTAAATGGAATTTTACCAAATTCTTGGTTGACAAAGAAGGTAACGTGATAGAACGTTTTGCTCCTATTGCTACTCCAGAATACATTGGCGAAAAGCTTAAGGAATTGCTATGAGATACAAATATTTTACTCATGGTACGTGCTCTACAGAAATAAATTTTGATTTGGTGGGCAACAAAGTAACTAATGTTAGTTTTGTGCGCGGTTGCAATGGTAATTTGCAAGCGGTATCACGCCTAGTAGATGGACTCACAGTAGAAGAAATTGAAGACAAATTAAAAGGGATAAATTGCAATGGTCGTGGCACTTCTTGCGGCGACCAACTAGCAACAGCTATTCGCAAAGCATACAATGGCGAAGACGAAAGTGGAGTTATATATTAAATCGATAATCATATTTATATTTTTTAGAGTTACTAAGTAACTCTAATTTTTTTATTTAATCTTATTTTAAAGTTGTATCACAACTAGTGTTATATAAAAATAATTTTATATCATAATGTGAATACCATATGTGCCATTATTTGATTTTAGAGTTATAAAATAACTCTAACTAATTATCTACACATATACACACACAAAATAACCTTTCGTTTTTCACTTGACACTATTTGGTAAATATAATAATATATACAATGTATAAAAAACTATGATGAAAGACACGACCCACATGTGTATGGCGATTAGAGAGTTGCTGGTTGGTGCAAAGCAATGCCAGATAATGTGATGGTTATCACTTTCGGAGTTGTCAGCTGAAAATTATTAGTAGGTGCGACCGGGACTTCCCGTAATAGAAGGAGCGAGTGATAGCTCGTGGCATAACAAGTGGTATTTGCTGTTACATGCAATCTTGTTTATGCATGTATTTTTTTATATTTTGAAGGAGTAGTTATATGAAAAAAGTAAGTGAAGTTTGAGCTTCTTCTGCATCTTTTGCGGTATCAGTTGATACA
>JAGCSP010000046.1 GCA_017964105.1 Clostridia bacterium
AATCTTGGTGCAAGAAGATTGCA
Source organism: Clostridia bacterium (assembly GCA_017964105.1). Taxonomy (GTDB): domain Bacteria; phylum Bacillota; class Clostridia; order Christensenellales; family UBA1242; genus UBA11490. The sequence continues at coordinate 24 of JAGCSP010000046.1, forward strand.
TGACTTGCTTGAAAAGGTTTTGGAAGATATTTCATTTAATGCAAATGGCACACATCCATTAACAGATGTAACCATCGACAAAGAATATGTGGAAAAAGTATTCAAAAAAGCGCTCAAAAAATATGATTTGAGCAGATACATTGTGTAGGAGAACGATATGATAAATATTCCTAAAGGTACAAAAGACGTATTACCATTTGACACATACAAATGGAAACGAATTACAAAAGTTGCATATGAAATTGCACACAAATACAATTTAAAAGAAATCAAAACACCTACATTTGAACACACAGAATTATTTAGACGTGGTGTTGGTGAAGGTAGCGACATTGTAAACAAAGAAATGTACACATTTTTGGATAAGGGTGGCAGAAGTTTAACTCTAAAACCAGAAGGCACAGCATCAGTTGCGCGCTCATTTATCGAAAATGGCTTATTTAATGAAGTTATGCCACTAAAAATGTGGTATATTACGCCATGTTTTAGATATGAGCGTCCACAAGCAGGCAGATTAAGAGAACACCATCAATTTGCAGTTGAAGTATATGGACCAAATAGTGTAATGAGTGATGTGGAAACTATTCTTATTGCTTATGAATTTTATCGTGCATTTGGCATTGAACCAACACTTCATATCAATAATATTGGCTGTGAGCATTGTCGTAAAGACTACATTGAAAAATTGCGCGAATATGCAAAACCACATTTGCAAGAAATGTGTGAAGATTGTCGTGTTCGTTATGAAAAAAATCCATTAAGAATGCTAGATTGTAAGGTGGATGTATGTAAAGATATTTTAAAAGATGCACCTTTAATTAGTGACACTCTATGTGACAATTGTAAAAATCACTTTGAACAAGTAAAAGCATTGCTAGATGTATTAAAAGTAAATTATGTTGCAGATCCTATGCTTGTAAGAGGAATAGATTATTACACAAACATTGTTTTTGAATTTGTAGATGACGATAAACTTCTAGGTCAAAATGCACTAGGTGGTGGTGGCAGATACAACAACTTGGTAGAAGAGTTGGGAGGAAAACCAACACCAGTTATTGGATTTGGTATTGGCCTTGAGCGTTTGCTTGCATACATGGAAAAGAAAAACATAGAAATGCCAAATGATGAGCGCGTAGATGTGTATATTGCATCAAACACCACAAATGATAGTTACATCATGTATTTGGCACAAAAATTGCGCAATATGGGTTTTACGGTAGAATCAGACCTGATGTTGAGATCGCTTAAAGCTCAATTCAAGTATGCTGACAAATTAGACGTAAAGTATGTGATTATTGTTGGTGAAGATGAAATTTTCCATAACGAATTGTCAATTAAGAATATGGAAACTGGCGAACAATTAAAAGTGCCATATGACAAATTGGAGGAATTTTTCAGTAATGCAGAGTAGAACTAATCTATTAGTTGGTGAGAAAAATTTAAAAAAATTACATGATGCAAAAGTGATAGTTTTTGGTGTAGGTGGTGTAGGTGGATATGTTACCGAATTACTTGCCAGAGCAGGTGTTGGAAACATAACCATTGTTGACTTTGATACAGTGGATATTAGCAATATTAACAGGCAAATAATAGCGCTAAATTCTACCGTAGGGAAGCCAAAAACTGATGTTATGCATAGTAGATTAAATGATATTAATCCTAATGGGAACTTTGTAGCAATAAACAAAAAATATTGCAGTGAAACATACGATGATTTTGACTTATCTAAGTACGACTGGATTGTAGACGCAATAGATATTGTTACTGACAAAATTCAATTGATTGTGCGAGCTCATACATGTAATGTAAATATCATTAGCGCAATGGGTGCAGGCAATAGATATGACGTACCCACATTTAAGGTTAGTGACATTTACAAAACTTACAATGATGGGCTTGCAAAAGTGCTTAGAAAAAAATTAAAAGAGCATGGTATTGCAAAGCATATGGTTGTATTTACAGATAGTTTGCAATCTTACAAAGGTAACACAGTAGGGTCCATTAGTTATTATCCAGCAATGTGCGGAGCAACTATGGCTGCTTATGTCGTGAATAAAATTATTGAGGAGTAGAATATGGTATTACAAGAGTTGGAAGAAAAAGATTTTGAAGAATTAGTAGTAAATAGCAAAGAACCTGTGTGTGTAAAATTTTTTGCAACATGGTGTGGTCCATGCAAAATGCTCTCACAGGTTATGGAAGATATTACAGATGAAAAATATAACAGTGTAAAAGTGTATGAAATTGATGTAGATAGTGCACCAAAACTTGCACAAATGCATGGTGTTATGTCCATTCCAACAATGGTTTTTTATGCTGATGGAAAACCTGTGGAAACCGTAACTGGTTTTAGAAATGAGACAGAATTGAAAGAATTATTTGATAAATACGTTAAATAATTATATATCCATTTTAGAGTTACTTTGTAACTCTAATTTTTTTATATAACTAACTTTTATGCTTTGTATAAGTGTACAAATATGCTAAAATATAATAGAGAATTATGTACGATATAAATGATTTAAATGAAGTTCAAAAGGCGGTAACATATGACACTGATGGTGCCATACTTGTTTCAGCTGGTGCGGGCAGTGGAAAAACAAGATTACTTACACATAGAATTGCTTATCTAATTGACCAAAAAGGTGTGAATCCAGAGAATATTCTTGCCATAACATTTACAAACAAAGCAACAAATGAAATGCGTGAAAGAATCACAAGCATGGTTGAAGCTGCAAAATATGTTTGGGTAAGTACATTTCACTCAATGTGTGCACGTATTTTACGCGACAACATATCAAATTTGCCTGGCTATAATAGATTTTTTACTATTTATGACGA
>JAGCSP010000047.1 GCA_017964105.1 Clostridia bacterium
AGATATGAAAGACATTGTAAAAGAAGTCGCATGTCTTGTAAAACAAGGTTACAAAACAATTACTTTGCTTGGTCAAAATGTTAATAGCTATGGTAATGATGTGAAAGATCCTAATGTGACATTTGCAAACTTACTAAGAGAAATATGTAAGTTGGATGGTGATTTTAAAATCAAGTTTATGACATCGCATCCAAAGGATTTAAGCAGTGAAGTGATTGACACGATAGCAAAAGAGCCTAAACTAGCAAAAGTAATTCATTTACCAGTGCAATCCGGAAATAATAGAATCTTAAAAATAATGAATAGAAATTACACTAGGGAACATTATCTTGATCTTATTCATGAAATAAGAAACAAAATTCCTAATGCTATTTTATCGACAGATATTATTGTGGGATTTCCAAGCGAAACAGAAGAAGAATTTATGGATACATACACACTTATGCAAGAAGTAAGATATGATGGTGTGTTCGCATTCATGTTTTCACCACGCACAGGCACACCTGCTGAACGAATGGATAACCAAATTGATAGCAAAGTTAAAAATGAAAGAGTAAACAGATTACTAAAACTAACAAAACAAATTACAAAAGAAAAAACAAAAGAAATGTTGAATAATGTGTATGAAATTATACTCACAGATAAATGTGATGGCGGCTATACCGCAGAAACTCTTAGCGGTAAAAATGTTGTAATACACACAGATATAGAATATTCATTGCTAAGCTTCCACAATGCAAAGATAACTAACGTAAATACAAAAGTATTAGAAGCACAAATTGTTTAATATTTTAATCGAGGTTTGATATGGCAAAAGGTTTATCACCAATGATGAAACATTATTTGGAAACAAAAGAAAAATATAAAGACGCTATTTTAATGTACCGCCTTGGTGATTTTTATGAACTATTTTTTGAAGATGCAGAAATTTGTAGTAGGGTGTTAGAATTAACACTTACAGGCAAAGATTGTGGACTAGAAGAAAGAGCACCAATGTGTGGAGTACCATACCATGCAGTTGAGCCATATGTTGCAAAACTTATTGCTAATGGATACAAAGTGGCAATTTGTGAACAACTTAGTGAACCAACAAAAGGTAAAGCAATAGTAGAAAGAGATGTTGTAAGAATAATTACTCCTGGCACTGTGATAGACAGTTCAATGGTGGAAGACCGAAGCAACTATTTGAAGTCTATATATAAAGAAAATGAAAATATTGGCATCAGTTATCTTGATATTTCCACAGGTGAATTTTATGCAACAGAAGTAACTGCTACTGATAAAATTTCTGGCACAAACGATATTCTCACTCGTGTGCGCCCAAGTGAAATCTTATGCAATAACGAATTTTATAAAATAGCTGAGGATATACCTTCTATTAAATTAAATTATTTATCTAAACCACAGGTACTACCAAACGAATTTTTTGAATTTGAATTTGCAAATACAACATTAAAAAATCAATTAAATACAAATTCTTTAAAGCAATATAACATGGCAACTAGACAATTTGCTGTGTGCAGCACTGGTGCGCTATTACATTATGTAACTGATACACAAAAAAGGGAATTGTCTCACATTAACAAAATCGAATATGTTGTATCAGATCACTACATGCAACTAGATGCAAATACTAGAAGAAATTTAGAACTTACTGAAACAATTAGAGAACGTAAAAAACGTGGCTCACTTCTTTGGTTATTAAACAAAACAAAAACCAAAATGGGCGAGAGATTGCTTTGCAATTATATTGATCAACCACTTTATGATGATAAAGAGATAAATTATAGATCAAAAGCTGTGAGCGAACTTACAAAAAATATTTATGCTAGAGAACTAATAGGTGAGTGCTTATACAATATCTATGATATTGAAAGATTGTGCGGCAAAGTAAGTTATGGTAATATTACCCCAAAAGATTGCGTATCACTTAAACGAAGTTTACAATTATTGCCAAACTTAACTGAAGCATTGCGTTCATTTGAGAGTCAAGCAATACTTGACATTAAGCAAGCAATACCAAGTTATGATGAAGTAGTAAACAAATTGGAATGTGCCTTTGATGAAAGCAGTATTGCAAGCAACCAAAAAGATAATGTAATATTTATTAAATCAGGGTACAACGAAAAAATCGATGAATTAGTTGAATTAAAACAAAATGGTAGAGCTCTTATTGCAAAAATGGAAGTAATGGAAAAAGAGCGCACTGGTATCAAAAATCTAAAGATTGGTTACAACAAAGTGTTTGGCTATTATATTGAAGTTACAAATAGCCAAAAGCACATGGTACCATTTGATTACATCAGAAAACAAACAACTGTAAATGGCGAAAGATTTATTACTGAAGAATTGAAAAATTTGGAAGAAAAGATTTTGAGTGCTGATGAAGAATTGATTAGATTACAAATGCAATTGTTTGATGATATTAGAGAGTTTTTACTTGGTTATTTACCACAAATGCAAGCAACTGCAAGAGCAATTGCATTCTTGGATGTATTGTATTCTTTTGCTAGTGTTGCTGTTGAACGCAATTATTGCAAACCAATAATTTCAAAAACAAACAAGAGTATAGAAATTATTGCCGGCAGACATCCAATAGTTGAGGCAATAAACAAAGATGAAGAATTTGTGCCGAATGACACAATTTTGAATGATAGTGATTGCAGAACAATGGTTATCACTGGACCAAATATGGCAGGTAAAAGTACATATATGCGTCAAGTAGCCCTAATTACACTAATGGCACACATTGGTAGCTTTGTTCCTGCTACAAGTGCTAAAATTGCGCTTACAGATAGAATATTTACTCGTGTGGGTGCAAGTGATGATTTAAGTTTTGGACAAAGTACGTTTATGGTAGAAATGAGTGAAGTAAGCATTATATTGAAGAATGCTACAAACAACTCATTAATTATATTAGACGAAGTTGGAAGAGGTACAAGCACATTTGACGGATTATCAATTGCTTGGAGTGTGATGGAATATGTTTCCACACATTTATGTGCAAAAACATTATTTGCAACACATTACCACGAATTAACTGACCTAGAAGGAAAATTAGAAGGTGTAAAAAATTATCGTGTCAGTGTAAAAGAATTTAACAATTCTGTAATATTCTTGCGCAAAATAGTACGTGGTGGCACAAATAAAAGCTTTGGTATTGAAGTTGCATCACTTGCAGGGTTACCTGAAGAAGTTATCACTAAGGCAAGAAGCATCTTGCATAGCTTGGAACAAAATCAAATTAATCAAGTCACAAATGAAGTTCACAATGTAAATTCTCATGAACAAGGTAAACAAAGAGAAGTTATAAGACAAATCAACGACTTGGATGTAAATAAACTTACACCTTTGGAAGCATTTGATTTGATTATTAATTTAAAAAATGAATTAAAATAAGGAATAATGTATGTCAAAAATAAACATTTTAGACAAATCAATATTTAATAGAATTGCAGCTGGTGAAGTTGTAGAAAAACCCGCATCTGTTGTTAAAGAAATGGTAGAAAACTCAATTGATGCTGGGGCAACAAATATTTCTATTGAAATCACAAATGGTGGTATTGATAGAATAAGAGTTACAGATAATGGTTGTGGTATTGAAGTAGATGATATGTCTAAAGCATTTCTACCACATGCTACAAGTAAAATTGCGACAATTAGTGATTTAGATAAAATTGGCACACTTGGTTTTAGAGGAGAAGCACTATGTTCTATTGCAAGTGTTGCAAAAGTTTCATTAATTAGTAAAACAATTAATGGTGAAGGCAGACGATATGTTGTCGCTGGTGGTGAAGTAGTTTCAGACGAGCCATTTGGTTGCAGTGATGGTACAACAATTATTATGGAAAACTTATTTTATAATGTGCCAGCAAGGGCAAAATTTTTAAGAAAGCCAAAACAAGAAGAAACAGAAATTACTAACTATGTTAGTAGATTGATTATGGCTAATCCAAAAATTGCAATTAAATATGTGGCAGACAATAAACTTGTGTTTCAATCACCTGGCACAAATTTATATGATGCAATATACACTGTATATAGCAAACAAATTGTTGATAATTTAATCGAAGTAGAAAAAGATTTCAACGAATATCACATATCTGGTTTTATTGGCAAACCAATTTTTTCCAAGCCAAACAGAACTTATCAAACATTGGTAATTAATGGAAGATATGTAATTAATCAAACTATTTCAACTGCAATATACAAAGCATATGAAAATTACTTAATGAAGGGTAATTTCCCATTCTATGTAATTAATATTAGTATTCCTTTTGATAAAGTAGATGTAAATGTGCATCCAAACAAACTAGATGTAAAATTTGAAGATCCAAACAAAATGTTTGGCATGATGTATAACATAATAGCTGACATTTTATTTAATACATTCACAGTAAAAAGTATTGAGGAAGATATTCCTACACAAACTGAAAAACTATTAGATTTATCATCACTTAGTGTATTGAAAAAAGATGAGGGGAAATCGTTTGATAATAATACAATTGATGAAGCACCAAAAGAAGTAGTTTTGGAAAATGATTCAAATGACTTTAAACTCAATTTTAATACAATTGCAAATTTGTTATCAACAAACAAGCAAAATGAATCCACATTAAAATCTAATGCGTACGCATATAACTTGGCAAAACAAGTTGAAGAATCCAATTCAGAACAGACAAACCTAAATTTAGACATTGATAACTACAAAATTATTGGCGTAATATTTAACACATATATTATTGTTCAACAAAATGACTACATATAGATGATAGATCAACATGCAGCACATGAAAGATTGTTATTTGATAAGTTTAAATCACAATTTGAAAATGCAACTACATCTATTCAGCCGTTGCTAGTACCATACATATTAGATGTTAATTATCAAGAAAGTGATTTTATATGTTCAAATTTGTCAGTACTTCAAAATTTAGGATTTAGTATAGAATCTTTTGGTGAAAATTGTTTTAAGGTAGATGCAATACCTGTTATGTTTAAAAATATCGACCTAAAATCATTCTTTGACGATATTTTGAGCAACATTTCAAATAAACTAATTTTAAGCAAATCAGATACAATTGAAGACTATTTGGCACGCAGTGCTTGTAGAGCAGCCGTCAAAGCAAATGATATATTGTCTAATTCAGAGATTTCCACATTGTTAAAAATGTTATCAAAAGACAATCAAGTATTATTATGCCCACATGGCAGGCCAGTAGTGATAAAAATTACAGACAAGGAAATTGAAAAATGGTTCAAGAGAATTGTTTAGATAAAGATTGCATCATAGTAGTTGGTCCAACAGCTTGTGGAAAATCAGATTATGCAATAGAACTAGCAAAAAAATACAATGGAGAGATTATCAATGCAGATAGCCAACAAATCTACAAAGATTTATGTATAGGTACTGCAAAGCCAACAATTGAAGAAATGCAAAATATTCCTCATCATTTATTTGATTTTGTGGATACAAATAAAGAATTTAGTGTTGCAGAGTATAAGCCACTTTGTGAAAAATGCATATCAGAAATAAAATCAAGAGGCAAAATGCCAATTATTGTTGGCGGAACAGGATTTTATGTTCAAAGTATTTTGTATGACTATTCATATGGTAATGCAGCAAAAGATTCATCTGTTAGAGATAAATACCAAAAATTACTAGAGAAGTATGGTAATGAATACTTATATAATTTACTCAAAAATAT
>JAGCSP010000048.1 GCA_017964105.1 Clostridia bacterium
AAAAAGAGATTAATTCAAGGTTGGCATCATTGCATATTTCTTTAACACGAATATCTCTATACTGTCTTTTTTTAATATTATGACTTTCGTCATTAATCTCAATTAACAATAGTGGTTCCGTGGTGCTCTTATCAAATATGCCAAAGTCAATTACTCTAAACAATTCATTTTGATATTCATTTTTATAGTCTTTAATCTTTTCAATAACACTTATTAAAGGAACTTGAGCTCTTATTTCATAATTACTAGCAAAATGTTTTTTTATGATTGTGTAAAAATATTTCTCATTATTTGTAAGGCTTTGTTTCTTTTTTATATATTTATGTTCATAATTCTTATTGAAATCATCATCTGTCGAATTATTATTATCACTATTATCTAGTGTTTCTTGGCTTCTTTTTAATATTTCAATATAGTTAAATCTATTAATTTCAGATTTAAGTCTTTGTAATGTCGGCTGAAATAATATAAACAAAATGAATAAGGTAATTGAAATTGATAATGTTATCGTAAATGCAATTGCGCTTAAAAAACTGATTGTCAAGCTTATTGAAAAGAGTATTATTGAAATAAATAAAATTATTATAGAAAGTTTCTTCAAAAATTTGTATTTGTCTATTTGGTTCATTAACAGCACCTCACTAGTATATTATTACATTAGCTATACGAAGTCAATTGAAATATTTCTACAAAATTTTTAAAAATTTGTGGCATAAACAGTTGCAATTGTCATAAAATAGTACTACAATAGTGCTAGCACTCCAAGGGTGAGAGTGCTAATCATTACTAAAAGGGAGTATTTTAGTGAAGGAATTTACACTTAGCCCACGCAAAAAGCAAATATTGCTTAGTGCTGTGGAAACATATATTGAAAATGCTTTGCCTATCACTAGTGGCAATGTGCAATCAAATTGTTTTAGTTCACTTTCTTCTGCAACGCTACGTAATGAATTGAATGCACTAGAAGAGATGGGATACCTAAGGCAATTGCACACATCTAGTGGCAGGGTGCCAACAACTCAGGCATATAGATACTATGTAAATAACTTAATTACATCTAGCACCATAGATAAAGAAGTGATTGATGAAATTAAGGATAAGTTTGTTGTTCGCAGTTCGTTCTTACTAGATATGCTTGATAACCTTGCCAAAAAGATGGGTGAACTCACACATTATCCTACATTTGTAACTATTGCAGGTAGTGGAGAGATTGCAATAAACGCAATAAACATTATTCCACTTATCACAGGCCAAGCATTGCTACTTTTACAAACAATCGAAGGTATACTAAATAATACATTTATTATGCCAGAAGGTGTTACCGAAGAACATTGCAAAGATGCAAGTAAATTTTTGACTAACAATCTTAGTGGTAAAAAAATTAGTGATGTTATCAATAATTTTGACCACTACAACACATTATTCAAAAATCAAATTCAGTATTTCAATGATTTGTTTGTGGCTGTTACAGAATTATTAAAAGAATTTAGTGAAAATGGCACAAGTTTCATGAATAGAGGTAGCGCAAGTAAGTTACTAGAAAATCCAGAATATAAAGACATAAACAAAGCAACTAAGTTTTTATCAGTTATTGAAAATGAAAAAGAATTAAAAAATATTGTTGACGCAATTGATGAAAATAGTAACCAAGATATTGTGTTTAGTATTGGAGAAGAGAATGGTGATAACGAATGTGATTATTCCATTGTAAAGGCAAATTACCACATGAGTGACGGTATCACTGCATCACTTGGTATCGTGGGGCCAGAGCGCATGGATTATGCACGCGTAGCATCAGCACTAAAATTTGTGTTAGATGAAATGAATGAAAAACTAAAAGATAAAGGAGATAACAATGGCAAAGGGTAAACATGAAGAAAAACATGAGTCTAATGAACCAAATTATTTAGAAATGGCTCAAAGAATTCAGGCAGAATTTGAAAACTACAAAAAGCGTAACGCAACCATTAGCCAAGATAGTTATCGTAATGGTGTGATGGCGGCAGTTCGCAAAATGCTACCAGTAATTGATAGCTTTAAGCAAGCAAAAGGCCAAATAAAGGATGAATCAGTTTTATCTGGACTAGATTTGGTGCTAGGGCAAATGATGAATGCTCTAAAAGATTTGGGAGTAACCAAAATAGAATGTGTTGGGCTTCCATTTGATCCAAACTATCACAATGCAGTTCTTGTGGGCAAAGATAGTCACAAAGAAGATGGCATTGTGCTAGAAGAATATCAAGAAGGATTTATTATGGGTGACAATGTAATTCGTCACAGCGTAGTAAAAATTAACAAATTATCATAATACCAATATGGTTTAACCATTTGATATAAAAGCAAAAAAGGAGATATATAATAAAATTATGAGTAAAGTTATAGGTATTGACTTAGGTACAACAAATAGTTGCGTAGCAGTTATGGAAGGCGGTGAAGCAACAGTTATTGCTAATGCAGAAGGTGGCAGAACAACTCCATCAGTAGTTGCATTCAATAAAGATGGCGAAAGACTTGTTGGTCAAGTAGCAAAACGTCAAGCAGTTGCAAATGCAGAAAACACAGTTCAAAGTATAAAAAGAGAAATGGGTAGTGATTACAAAGTAACAATTGCTGACAAATCATACACACCACAAGAAATTAGTGCTATGATTCTATCTAAATTAAAAGCAGATGCAGAAAGTTTCTTGGGACAAAAGGTAACCCAAGCAGTTATCACAGTTCCTGCATACTTCACAGATAGCCAACGTCAAGCAACAAAAGATGCTGGTAAAATTGCAGGCCTAGAAGTATTGCGTATTATCAATGAGCCAACAGCAGCAGCATTGGCATATGGCCTAGATAAAGGCGAAAATAAGAACCAAAAGGTGTTAGTATATGACCTTGGTGGTGGCACATTTGATGTCAGCATCCTAGAAATTGGCGATGGCGTATTTGAAGTGCTATCCACAGCAGGTAACAACCGTCTTGGTGGTGATGATTTTGATAACGAAATCATGAAATTATTGTTAGAAGATTTCAAAGCAAAAAATGGCATTGATTTATCAAAAGATAAACTTGCAATGCAAAGATTAAAAGAAGAATCAGAAAAAGCAAAAATTGACCTTTCTGCTAGCCAAAAGGTAAACATCAATTTACCATTTATCACAGCAGATGCAACAGGTGCAAAACACTTGGAATACGATTTAACTCGTGCAAAATTTGACCAAATTACAGAGTACTTAGTACAAAAAACAATTGATAAAATGCGTCAAGCATTAAAAGATGCAAAATTATCATATAGTGATATTGACAAAGTTCTTCTTGTAGGTGGTTCCACACGTATTCCT
>JAGCSP010000049.1 GCA_017964105.1 Clostridia bacterium
ATAGAGTGCTTAGATTAAAAGCAGGTGCATTTGAGTTTTGCACACTAACATTGTCAGTATATGTACTTACATTTTGAGTTTGTATCTTGTCGTTATATTCTGCAGTTTCAAATTTGTGTTTTAATTCTTGTTGTCCACTTTTTGTGTATTCCACAGGGAATGGGTAAGTGGGGTAGTCAAATTGCGTTGAATTTTCATATATATTGTTGTGTGCCATAATACCACCTTTTGATTTTGTATATGACAGCATAACAATTTTTGTTACTGGAGGATTTAATTTGTCTAATAAATTTAGTGAATACAATTCAAAATACAATCACCCAAACGATGATTTGGAAAAGTTAATATCAAAGTATAGCAAAAAAAGTCAAAGCGAATTAATGAATGAATTTATAAAATTGTCGAGTGAAAAAATAAAAAATGGAACTTTTAATAAAGAAAATATTAATAATATTAAGAATACAATTTTCCCGTATCTTACAGAAGAACAAAAGAAATCGTTTTATTCAATTATATCGCAGGTGACAAATGAATAAAATTGACCCAAATATATTTTCAAAAATTAAAACTTTGGCATCAAATGATAATGTGGAATGCATTGTGTACGCACACAATTATCGTATAGCAAAAAAATACATAAGTAATCTGGTAGATAATAATAGCATTATAGATTTTCCATTTATTAGTGCATTTGCTGTTACTACTGATTGTCAAAATATATGTAGCATTGCAGGACTAGAATGCGTAAAATATGTAAGTTCAGTAGCATATGTTAGCACATGTATTGATAAGTCAAATGACTTTTTGGGTACTGAAAATTTGGTGGTAAATAATAAAAATAATATTAGTGTTGCAGTTATAGATACGGGTTGTAGTCCACATATTGACCTAATGATACCTAAGAAGATAATTAAATTTATCGACTTAGTAAATGACAAAAAATATATGTATGATGACAATGGACATGGCACTTTTGTCACAGGTGCCTTGTGTGGTAGTGGCGCATATAGTGGTGGGAAATTTGCAGGAATTGATAAAGATATCAATGTTGTTAGCATAAAAGCGCTTGATAAACGTGGTGAAACGGGTGCTGTAAATATATTAAAAGCTATGCAATGGGTGTACGACAATAAAAGTAATTACAACATTAAGGTTGTGTGCATGAGCTTTGGCGCAACCCCACTTAATTCTGGTGATCCACTAATTAGAGGTGCAGAAATTTTGTGGGATAGTGGTGTGGTAGTAGTGTGCGCTGCTGGCAATAGTGGGCCAGATAGTAAAACAATCAAGTCACCAGGTGCTAGCAGTAAAATTATTACTGTTGGCGCACTTGATCTTGCAAGTGGTGATGTGGCAAATTTTTCTTCGCGTGGTCCAGGGATAAATAGTTACAAACCAGATTTACTTGTGCCGGGTGTAAATGTGAAGGGACTTAATTATAAATTGAACGATTATCCATATACGCTAATGAGTGGCACTAGTGTGGCAGCGCCAATGGTGGCAGGCATTTGTAGCAACATTATTAAATCATCTGGTAAAATTTCAACAATTCGAGTAAAGAGCATACTCATTCAATGGTGTACACAAATTAATGGGGATAAAAACGCTGAGGGTTTTGGGTATTATGATAAAAATAAAAGTTAGGCTAGCCTAACTTTTTTGCTAATTCTTTTATTGCAGTAATTGCCATAATTATTTCTTGCTTTGTATTAAACGAAGAAATGGATATCCTTACCATGCCTTGTTGTAAGGTGCCATGGTATTTATGGATTTGTGGTGCGCATTGAAGGCCAGAGCGTACACAAATTCTGTGCGTTTCAAATAGTTGGTCTGCGATTTCGCTACTTGGAATATTATCAATAATAAAACTAACTACACCAACATCATTGTATTTGCTGTACACTTTTACGTTTGGAACTTTATTTAATTCATCTATCAAATATCTTGTAAGGTATGCTATTTTTTTGTTTATTGTACCAAAATTATGATTTACATAATTTAGTCCTGCACTAAGGCCCATAATTGCAGGAAGTGCAAGTGTGCCACTTTCAAGTCCTTCTGGTGTGTCTGTTGGTTGGGTAGTGCTTGCACTATGTGTGCCTGTTCCACCAGTGAGAAGAGGTAGCACCTTGACGTTATTTATTAGCAAAACACCTATTCCTTGTGGAGCATATAGACCCTTATGCCCTGCAATGGTGAGTAAGTTAATATGTGCTGCTTGCACATCGATACCAATGTGTCCGGCAGATTGTGCGGCATCCACCATATAAATTAAATTGTGTTTTGCCACAAAATTACCAATTTTATATATATCTTGAGTGTGGCCAGTAACATTGCTTGCGTGAATAGTAATCACCATGTAAGTGTTGGGTTTTATTGCATTTTCTATTTCATTCACATCAATATCACCATGTTTATTTGGCTCAACTAGAGTATAATCAATACCAAACTTTGTTTTGATGTCGTCTAGTGTTCTAAGCACACTATTATGTTCAAATACTGTGGCAACAATGTGTCCACCTTTTTGCATTGTACCCCTAATTGCAAGGTTTATTGCCATAGTGCAACTAGATGTAAAAATCACATTATTTGGATTTCCAAGACCAAAGAAGTCTGACAAATCTTGTCTTGTATCTAGAACAATATTTCCAGCTTGTATTGATAGTGGGTATCCACCGCGGCCAGCATTTACAGAATATTTTGTAAGTGCCTTTATTACATTTGTTGTAACAGATTTTGGTTTTGTGTGAGTTGTGCTAGCGTTATCTAAGTAAATCATTATTTCTCCTGTTTTTCACATTTTTATTATTTATATAATAATATGATAATGCACTATAAATTGTTTTTAATAGTGCAAAACATAAGGTGAAGTTATGAGAATAATTGTTGTATTTGAAAATAGAACGAGTACTTTGCTATTTTCGCGTGATTTGAGAGCTTTGCACATTCCTTCAATGATTGTAAATACACCAAGGGGAATTGCTACATCGTGCGGAATATCAGTAGAATTAGATGAGAGATTTCTAAAAACTGTTTATGCATTAGTTACAAAAAATAAGTACACCTTGTTTAAAGGGGTGTATAGAGTGGTAAGATATTCTATGGGTACACGTTATATCAAACTCTAAAAGGAAGTTGATTCCAACTTCCTTTTTGTGTTATATATTATAAATGTATTATTATCTTATTGTTTTTGTGGCGAATTGTGATACAATATAGTTATGAAAAATGCACAATTCATATATGATGAACTTAAAAAGCTTATACCAAATCCTGCTAGTGAATTAAATTTTTCTAGTCCATATGAGATGCTTGTGGCAGTAATTTTGAGTGCACAATGCACAGACAAACGTGTAAACGAAGTAACAAGCGTATTATATAAGGTTGCAAATACACCAGAGCAAATTGATGCAATGCCACAAGAAGAATTGGAAAAATATATTCATGCATGTGGTTTTTATCACAACAAAGCGCGCAATATAAAATTGATGACTAAGCAATTGTTAGAAAATTTTGATGGCAGAGTGCCAGATAATTATGATGATTTAATTAGTCTTGCTGGTGTTGGTAGCAAAACTGCAAATGTGGTGCTTGCATGTGCATATTCATTGCCAGGACTTGCAGTAGATACACACGTTCATAGGGTAAGCACAAGATTAAACTTGAGCACATCTTCTAATCCATTAGTAACAGAAAAAGATTTGAAGAGTATTTATCCAATTAATAATTGGGGAGAAGTTCATCATTTATTGTTATTATTTGGTAGATATTATTGCACGTCACGAAATCCAAAATGTGCCGAGTGCAAATTTCAATCAATATGTAATTATTATTCCAAGTAGGTGATTTTATGTTTTTAGATAGAGCTACAATATTTTGTAAAGCAGGCGATGGTGGCGACGGTAAAGTATCTTTTAGAAGAGAAAAGTTTGTGCCCAATGGCGGACCAGATGGTGGCGACGGCGGTAAAGGCGGCGACATTGTTTTTGTTGCAACCAAAACACTTAGTAACTTAGCTGATTTTAGATTTACAAAACATTTCAGGGCTGAAAACGGCGAAGGCGGTGGAAGTTATCGTTGCTCAGGTAAATCTGGTAAAGATTGTGTAATAAAAGTTCCTACAGGCACTGTAATTAAAAACAAATTAACAGGTAAAGTAATTGCAGACATGTTACATGATGGGGATGAAAAAGTACTTCTTACTGGCGGAATTGGTGGAAGAGGTAACATGAATTTTGCCACCCCTACAAGGCAAGCACCTATGTATAGTGAACTTGGTGTAAAAACAAAAGAGTGGGAATTAGTGCTAGAATTAAAAACTATTGCAGATGTTGGCTTGGTTGGTTTTCCCAATGTTGGCAAGAGTACACTACTTTCTAGTGTAAGCAACGCGCATCCAAAAATTGCAAATTATCACTTTACCACACTTGCACCAAATATTGGTGTTGTTAAGGCATACGATACAAGTTTCGTAATGGCAGATATTCCAGGCCTTGTTAGTGGTGCCAGCGAAGGTGTTGGTCTTGGTCACGACTTTTTGCGCCACATAGAGCGCACTAGACTTTTAGTTCACATAGTAGATATTTCTGGCTCTGAGGGCAGAGACCCATGGGACGATTACATTAAAATCAATCATGAATTGGCTAGTTACAGCGAAAAAGTGGCCAAATTACCACAAATAGTGGCGCTTAATAAGATTGACTTAGTTGAAGATAAAACAAAAGTAGAAGAGTTTAAAAACAAGTTACCAAAAGGTACACAAGTATATCAAATAAGTGCAGCTGCATACATTGGTCTTGATGAATTATTAAAAGGCATTGTAAATACACTTAAAACTTTGCCAGAAGATAGCGGTGTGGAAGTAGAAGAAAGTGATATTGACGTTGTACGTGAAAAGACTTTTGAAATAGTAAAAGTTTCAAATGGAATTTATGAAGTAACTGGCACACTTATCGATGAAATTACTCGTCGCGTAGTGCTAGAAGATTACACGAGTAATGCATATTTCCAAAAGCAACTAAAAGAATGTGGAATAATTGATGCGCTCATTGATGCGGGCATGGTGGATGGCGACACAGTTCGTCTTGCAGGCATAGAGTGGGAGTATTCTGAATAAGGGGGAATGGTTATGCTAAGTAAAAAACAAAGAATTAATCTTAGATCTTTTGCAATGACTATGCAAGATGGTGTGTTAGTCGGTAAAGATGGTGTTACGGAGAATGTTATTGCACAAGTAAATGATAACTTAAATGCACATGATATAGTAAAAATAAAAATACTAAATAATTGTGATATTGACATTAAAGATGTTGCAGAAAGTTTGGTGTATCAAACAAAGTGTGAAATAGTTACTGTTATTGGTTCTAAAATTGTTGCATATCGCAAATCAGATAGACCAACAAATAGTAAAAATGAAAAAGTGCGTGAAGCATTAAATAAATAAGAGCAAGGTTAACTTGCTCTTTTTTTTGAAATTGATACAAGTGCAAATATCATACTAAGCGTTCCCATCACCACATAGTAAATATTGTAAGGAACAAACAAGGAGGAGAATATAAGTATTAGTCCGCAAGTTAAATAACCTTTTGTTTTATTTCTATCAAATGCTATAGACAAGTAATCTTTAAAAGAATATTTTTTGTTTATAATGCCAATTTTGCACTCCGGTAAAGGATTGTTGAGTATTAGTAATTTATAAGTTTTTATTGTGTCAAAAATTTCAATTTTGATTCCATCAATTTTGCTTATATATTTAGCTGTGTCGGAATCTATTTCATTAGTTAAAATAACTAACGTATTTGCATTGTGATTAAGTGCAATTTTTATGCATTCCATAGCATCTTGAATTGAGCAACTATTAGCATTATATGATGGCACAAAACACACTTTTTCTTTATTTTTAATTGATATTATGCAATCGCTATATTTTTGGCTACAATACATGTTTTTTAATATATTTGCAAAGTAGTTGATTTGTGATTTTTTTGCCATATATTCTAGCGCCAAATTTATGTCATCAATAATTTTATTTTGTTGTCTTGTAAGATTATTTTTTTTATTTTTATTAATTTCAATTATTAGCAAAAATATTTCCACAAAAATTGCAATGGAAATTGATGCAATTAAACTCGTTGAAAACTTTCTAAAATAATAGTTTAGCCACACAAAACTGATTGACAACACACATATAAATCGAATTATGGCGGAAATTGTATAATTTAAATATTTCATATTTAAGATATTTGTCAAACATTGCAAATATTATACATTTGTGTTTGTTATTTATTGTACAATTTGATATAATGATTGCAGTTGATTTTGTATAAAATCAAAGGGAGAATTTATGGAATATCAAATTGTTGAGGCCACTCGCTGGTTGCAAAGTCCATTTTTTGATGCATTCTTTAAGGTGGTATCTTGGTTTGGCACAGAAATATTTTTCTTAATAGTTTTTGTTGGGCTATACTGGGCATACAAAAGAGAATATGCATTAAAGTTTGGTGTATTCTATTTGGTGTCAGTGGGAGTAAATAGTATCTTAAAACTTGCATTTAATCGCACGCGTCCAAATGGTGGGGAGCATTC
>JAGCSP010000050.1 GCA_017964105.1 Clostridia bacterium
CTTTTTGTCACATACAAGGATGAAAATGGAAGAACAATTTCAAGAAAATTCAAATCCAGAAGATTTTGATGTAGAACAATTTAATCAAGATAATTCTACACCTGCTGAACCAGAACAAAATGCTGGTGCAGATGTTTTTGCGCCTATTGAAGAACCAACAGAAGAAGAACTTGCTGCAGCTATGGAAGTAGATATTGCTGCACAACCACAAGCACAACCAAATGAAGAAGAAGCACAAGAAGAAACTGTTGTAAATCCTCTTTTAGAAGCGGATGACCTTTTTGATGAGCGTGATGAAATTATTGATCAAGTGGCAGAAGATTTGGAAGATGCCGACACTGCTGACAAAGTGATGGAAGTTTTGTATGGCTTGCACAAAGGACAACTTAGGGCAGCACTAAAAAAGCGCGCACAACTTGAAAGAAAAGAGAAAGAAGATAATGAAAAATTATCAAAATTAGAACAAGAAATGGCAGAAAAACAAACAGAAGTTGTTGAATCCCAAGAAAGTGAGGAACCTTCTGAACATGTTGAAGAGCAAGAAGATGTAAAACCTTTTGAGCCATTCTCATTTGAGCCAAATAAGAAAACAGAGCCAGAGATTGCAGAAGCACCTGAACCACAACCACAAGCAACATCAGAAGAATTATTTGGTGACTTCTTATCTGGCGAGAATGGTTTTGGTGGAATATCACTTGATATGTTGTCTGGGGAAAACAAAACAGATGCTGTTGATGCTCTAAAAGATAATGTAAACCCATTTGAAGACGCTCAAACCACATATGAAACAGGCGGTTACATTGATAAAAACGAATATTACGAAGCAAAAGAAACAAGTAAAGAGAATATAAAGAAGAATGCATATCTTACTGAAAACGATGGCTTGTTTGATCCAGATAATATTGAAGAAGAGCAAGTAATTGTTGGAAAAGAAAGCGCAACTGCAAAATTGAGCACAGCTAGTCCAATTGAAGAACCAACAGAAGAAGCATCTGCAGAAGAAAATGAAAAGAAACCAAAATACAAAGTAAAGAAAGAAAAACAAAAAGAATTTGTTGATAGTGGCGACACTTCTGGCAAAGGGGTGGCATGGATGGCATATATACTATTTTTCATTCCACTAATATTTGCTGGTAAAAAATCATACGTAAGACATCATGCAAATCAGGGACTACTAATTAACTTTGTAGATATTATAATTGCCGCATTAATTGGCGCAAAATTCTTACCAATGGAATTTGTTACACAAAATGAAGAATTGTTCCAAATTTTGTATGCAGTAGGATTATTTATTGCACTTGTGTCAATATTTACAAGATTAGCAATGGCAGTATTATCTTTATTTGGTAAACGTTACAGATTACCAATACTTGGCAAATTAAACATTATTAAAAGTGTATAACAAAAAGGCAGCGAATTAATCGCTGTCTTTTTTGTTTTTCTTTTTATGGTCAACAATCAAAAATATGGTAAGTGCACATGTTCCAATAATTGCTAGTGTTGTAACAAGTATTGCCCACCATGGAAAACCAATATTTGTGTCGTATGGGGCGAGTATTATATGTTTCATTTTATTATCTCCTTTTCAGTGAACGGTAAAATCATACTTATCGCTTGCAACAAGTTTATCCACAAGTTCAACCCTGTTTGGCTTATCTAATGCGTGATATGTGTATTCATTTGCTGCAAGAATTTGCATAAAGTGTATTTTTTTGCCACCCACTTTTAGTTTGCTAAATTTTTTGTGATCAAACTGTGCAAGCGGGGTAAATATCACAGAACATTTGTCTGTGGATTTATCAAAAGTTTCAAATTTTTCGTTAATTGCAAAAGAGCCATAATAAGTGAAAGGTTTTTTGATTAAGTATGGTGATTTTGCAGCAGTTTTTAGCATATTTATTGGCCAATCCCACTTTAAATCATTTGTGTTAAATTGCCAATCTTTTGGCAAGGTCATTACAAGTTCGGTGTATGGGGTGGATGTGTGACGTTGCTTTATGTCACTCATGCCAATAGTGCCAAGCTTGTAGTATGGCTTGTCTTCTGTTGGCATGCCCACAAAAATTATGGTAGGTGGCCCTGTCATATTTTTTATGTTATTCTCAGTAATAGCACCTGCATTTTGGGTGGTGGTGTCAAACATTTTTGCGTAATGTTCGCTAATTTGCTGCACCTGTTTTAAATCTAACATATCTTTATCCTTTGTGTAAATTCACTTAAATTATACTTAAAATTAGCACAATTATCAACCGGAAAAGTAAAATATTAAATATATTATTTTATTTTACATAAAATTAAATTGTTGTTATAATAAAATTAGATTAAGGTGGTGAAGATTATGTTAGTAAAAGATTATGATCTAAACTTTACATTTGAAATGAATGATGACTTTACTGAAATTAGTAAAGATAAATATAGTGTATTTGGTGTAGATGATGATACCTTGCATTATTTCTTATACCTAGATGAAAACAGTCAAGAATATCCTTTTGCTCTTGTAAAAGGTAAAAAGGCAGATAGCGTGGAAGCTTATGAAAAAATAATACTTGATGAAGTAGAAGAATTCAAAAAGCTTTATGGCGACGCAGAAGTGAGCGATGTGTTCACAATTGAGCCACAAGGTGGTAGAAGAGTAGATAGAGTTTCCATTGATTTTAACGATGGCGGCTATATGTCCGTAGTGTACTTCACACTTGTGCATGGTTATGTGGTATCTGCAAGCACATGCATTCTTGAAGATGCAGATAACTATGAAGGCAATTTGTATTCAATTATGAGTTCCATTAAAGAAGTTGAATAACAAAATAAAACACCCGTTTGGGTGTTTTTTTGTTGCATTTATATCGATAATTCTTTTGCTATATCTGTGTAGCTTTTGATTACTCCCATGCGTCTGCCAGCAATTGCAATTAGGCAGGTGCGGGTATACACCAAATCTTCTTCAATGTCTTTATTAGTGGCGTTGTTATAATATTGTTCTGCCTGCTCGGCTGTTACAAGTGGCCTATTAGATATTGTTTGGCCAATGTCATAAAAATCCTGAGCATATACATTTACAATTTCGCCAATTAGTTCACTTGCTTCTGGTTTGTAAAAAGAATTGAGTTCCATATCAATAATTCTAATGTAATACAATTCACGTTCACAAAATTTAAGATTTTTTATAGTATCATATATTTCTTGTATTTTCATAACTAACCCTCATTTTTTGTTGTGGTCGTGTGTGTCATATACAATTGTAAATGGTCCATCAAGTTCTGTGGATATATGCATGTGTGTGCGAAAATGCCCTGTTTGCACATTTTTCACACCGCATTTTTTTATTTCGTCTGCAAGAGCAAGATATAAGGTGTTTGCTTTTTCCATATCTGCACTTTGGCTAAAATCAGGGCGCGTGCCAGATGCAATAAATGCATTAAGAGTAAAATTGCTTACTACCATGCAATCGCCGCCCATGTCTAGTACGCTTTTATTTAGTTTGTCGTTGTCGTCTTTGTAAATGCGCATTTTAGTAAGTTTTTGGGCTGCTTTCACCACATCTTCCATTGTGTCATTTTTGTGTACACCAACAGTGAGCAATATGCCTTGTCCTGTGCTACTATATGGTTTGCCTTCCACAGACAAATCACATTTATTCACTCTTTGCATTACTATTTTCATCTAAATCTTCCTCGTCATACATATTGTGATATTGTTTACATTTTTTCATCAATTCTTTGTGAGTGCCTTCTGCTACCACTTTGCCGCCATCAATGTAAATAATTTTATCGCTATCTATAACAGTAGATAATCTGTGTGCAATCATAACTACTGTGTGATTTTTTGCAAGCTTGAATATTGTATCTTTTACATTTGATTGTGTCATATTATCTAGTGCGCTTGTGGCTTCATCAAATAGCAACACTTTGCTATTTTTAAGTAGGGCACGCGCTATGGCAATACGTTGCTTTTGTCCACCGCTTAGTTTTACACCATTTTCACCAATTTTGCTATTGATTCCTTGGGGTAGTGTATTTACAAATTCTAGTATATCTGCCTGCTTTAATACTTTTTCTAATTCTTCATCTGTGGCGTCTGGGTTTGCTAGTCGCAAATTTTCTGCAATTGTTAAATTAAATAGATATGGTGATTGACTAATTATTGTAATATTATCTCTAAGGCTATCTCTATCAAGCGTATTGATATTTTTTCCGTCAAGAGCAATTGTGCCATTATCATTTTCCACTGAATACAATTTTGCAATAAGTGATACAATTGTACTTTTACCACTACCAGAAGGGCCTACGAAAGATGTAACCTTATTGTGTGGAATTTCAAAACTAATGTTGTTTAATATGTTTGTATTCTCCTTGTATGAGAATGTTACATTATCAAAAGAAATGTCGCCTTTGCACTTGTCTAAATGAACGTTTCCAAAATTTTCACTTGGATATTTATTTTCATCAAACAATTCGTTTACGCGTTCAGCAGAAACAAGCGTTTCGTTTGTAATTTCTTTGATGTTTACAATGTAATTTGCAAAATTGTTAATATTGTTTCTAAAATTATAAACAATTAAAATTGTTGCCAATTCTATTTGACCGTGTGTAAATAAGTAAACACATACAGCAAGAAGTGCAAAATTTAATAAGTATATAAGCACACTTACCATTGCACGCAACCCTGCGTTGTTGTGTGAGCGGCGCATATCATATGAAGTTAATTCTATTCTTTTATCTATAATGATATTTTCAATATTGTTATTTGCATTAATGCCACGAATATCTTTAATGCCACGAATATTTTCTGTTTGCAAACTTTGTATTGGTTCGTTTACCTTTTTTAAATATCTATTGTATTTTGTGCGATTATTTACTCTTATCCATTGTATAACAAGTGTTACTACAAATATTGAAATTTGAACAAGTGAAACCCAAACATTTAGCGAAGCAATATATGTAAAGAAACCAATGTGTCCAATTGCCGTTGTCAAAAAGTCTGTCATTCTAAGAGGATAATTTGTTACCATATCAGCATCAGAATAAATACGTGATGTAAAGGTGGCTGTATTTGAATTATCAATAGAAGATTGGGTAATTGTGTTTACTCTTTTTATTAAATCTTTTCTTATAACTATTGATGAATTTAATGCAATTTTGTTCCAAAGAATTGATGCAACATAATCTAGGCATTGATAAATAATGCCAAATATACAAACCATACCAGCCAAAAATAGAGTAGTTCTTGCATCAAAACCCTCAGTAAAAGTTGCCAAAAGACGTGCGGAATATATTGGCATAAATACGGCAAGTATTGTCATACACAATAGCAATGAAACAACAAAAATAAATTGCCACTTAAATGCAAACATATATTTGGTAAGTTTGTTAAGCTCACTAAATTTTATTTTCTTTTTTTCTTCTTTTGTGAATTTTGGTTTTTTTGATTTGGAAACTATAAATCTCATATAATTTATCTCCAATTATCATTATACACTAGCAGTTTTATAATAACAAAATAAAAAACACACTGTCAGTGTGCTTTTTATAAGATGCTATTTATTACTTTTGTTGCCATATGTTACTTCAAATCTGTCTTTGCAAAGTTCAATTGTGCGCTCTGCTTCTTCCACAAACCCTGTTTCCAAAACATCAACTTGTTTGCCTTCTAATTGTTTATATACAGATAAGAAGTGGCGCAACTCATCCATAATATGGTTTGGCATATCTTCTAAGGAACGAATATTATTGTATTGTGGGTCATTAAATGGAATAGCAATAATTTTTTCATCTGTTTCATCGCGGTCTTTCATGAATACCACACCAATAGGGTAACAACGCACAAGGCTCATCTTTTCAATTGGCTGGCTGCATAACACAAACACATCTAGTGGGTCTTTGTCGCCAGAGAGAGTACGTGGAATAAATCCATAGTTCATTGGGTAGTGAGTAGCAGTGTAGAGCACGCGGTCAAGGATAATAAGACCTGTCTCTTTGTCTAATTCGTATTTATTTTTGCTACCTTGTTCTATTTCAATAAATGCAACAAAGTCATCTGTTTTAATTCTATTTACATCAATATCTTTCCAAATATTCATAGTTTTTCTCCTATTTATCTTTGATTTATTATATCAAAGATTGTTTAGTTATAGCAAACTTATTTGTTTACTTGTATAAAAAATTGCATTAATTTACATTGTTTATTGTAATTCAATAAAAAATAATATTGTACAAATTATAATTTATGATATACTAACAATGACAAGTAAAAGGGGTAATATAAATGAATATTGGTACAATTGTAAGTTTAGGTCTTACAGGCATATTTGCATTGTTTATTATTGTTGGCGTCATCGTTGGTGCTATTAGGGGAGCAAAACGCAGCGGTGTGCGTCTTGGTACAATTGTTATTACACTAGTAATATCATTTTTTCTTACTGCAGTAATCTCTGGTATGCTTCTAAAAATAAATATTTCATTCTTACATATAAATGTGAATGGCGTTACTGTGTCATCAGTAAAACAATTTGTGGAACTCACATTGCAAAATGTTTTGAAAGGTTATGATATTGATGTCACAAGTTTGTCTAACCTTGCAATAGCACTTGCTACAATGATTGTGAATACCATTGTGTTCCCAGTTTTATTCTTAGTGCTTAGGTATTTATTATTACCACTACACATGTTGTTATGTCGACTAATATTTGGCAAAAAAGTA
The DNA here is from genome assembly GCA_017964105.1 of Clostridia bacterium. Classification (GTDB taxonomy): domain Bacteria; phylum Bacillota; class Clostridia; order Christensenellales; family UBA1242; genus UBA11490. The sequence continues at coordinate 6,697 of JAGCSP010000050.1, forward strand.
AAAGTAGCCAAGGGCGAACCAAAACCAAAAAAGTATGGTGCAATTGGTGGCGTGATTGGTGGATTTACAGGTCTACTTATTTCTAGTGTTGTTATGTCTCCAGTAGTTGGATATATGACCACCGCAAATTTATTAGAACAAGCAACAAAAAATAACCAAGAAAAAGGTATAGTTAGCCAAAAAGCAGGCGATATGTATGACAAAGTATTTAATGGTTATTCCAAGAGCCCATATTACTACATATCCAAGTATACGGGCACACAAGCATTAGCAAACTGGATGTTTGATGGTGTATCAGTTGCAAAAATAAATGGAAAAACGATTAAAATCAATAAAGAAATCAAAACACTTGCTGGCGCATACAAAGATTTAAAAGACATAATAGAAGGTCTTGGTCTTGGTAGAGATAGAGAGGCAATTCAAAATGTATCACAACAACAATTCACAGAATATCTTAGAGCTGTGGATAGGGTGTTAACATTGTGCTATCAAAGCAATTTAATTATCACAATTGGCGATGCTGTAGTTCCTGTGGGTGTGGCATTTATTGAAAAAACAGTAGAAAGTGGAGTAGATGAATACACTAAAGAATTAATTCATGCCAGTGCACGAATTGCCAAAGAATATAGCTTTGAAAGTGCCAAAGAAGTAGTAAATGGAACACTTAGCGTAATGAATAAACTTAATGATAGAGAAATACTATTGCCATTATTACAAGGTAAAATAAATTCATTTGACGACCTAAGTGGAAAACTTGATAAAGAACTTGCGCGCGATGTAATGACAAGTTTGTTTAGCATTAGATTAATTTCTGATGTGTCAGTAGAACTCACAAATGCCGCAATAAATTATTTAACCAAGATGGCAGAAGTAGAGTATGAAAAAGCACAAGAAGTTACTGCCGAGCAAGCAAAACAAGCACTCACAGATATTGTGGTAAGCTTTGCAGATGCAATTACTGGCGTGGACGCTGAGAGTTGGATGTATTATAAAGAAGCAGACATCGAAAAAATTGGTATGGTGCTAGATACAATTAAGCACTCAGCAGTTATTACTCCTCAAACGTACACGGCAATAGTAGACAAAATTGAAAACAAACTAAAAGATGTAATCGACGAAACAGAATTTAGCGAACAAATATGCAATGACTTAAAACAAGCAATTGATAGAATTAGCGATATTGATAATTGGACAGGGGAATTTACAAAAATTCATAAAGTTGTCACCGCATTAAATAATGCAATTGCAGATGAAAACAAGCAAATTAAAGATGGCATAGAAAACTATGACTTCGAATACCTTGGTAAAGCATTAGATGAATTGAATACAACTTATGCATTTGATACAACCCAAGGTGGTGTAAGTGTTCAAACACTTGCTAGCCATATTATTGAATGGGTAAAAGATGATCAGTTGGGTGAAACTGGTGCAGATATTGCAGGCACAATTGCACTACTTGAATCAAACACATTGGGTGTGACAAGTTGGCAAACATCACTAGCAAAAGTAAAAGAATTAGTTGTTGAACTCAAGAACATGACTAAGTATGATGACATTGTAGAAGAATTTAAAACTGGCACACTTGCATTGAAGATAGGCAGTGCACTTGATAAAGCAAAAACATCTGAATTATTTGCAAACAACGCAGATAGAGTATTTGCAAAAGAAATACTAGAAAAAGTAAAATCAAGCATAGTTGGAGATGGCACAAGCGCTACAGACAAAGCAATTAGCAAAGCGGTTGAGCAAATGCAAGATAATATTGATAACGCAACCACAATTAGATGGGCAAACGAATTTGCAGATCTTAAAGATTTGTTTGCATCTGATTTGGATGAAATGGATATTGACAATATGCAGCCACTTACACAAACAATTGATGCAATTATTGAAAGAAATCATGTAATTATTACAAATAGTGTAATAAATTCAATGTTAAAAGAAGTAATTAATGGTTCACAAGAAATTAAAGACTTAAAAGATAAACCAGAATACGAAGAGGCAATTACACACATCATTACAAATATTGATTCACTTTCTGGTGCTGTGTACACAAGTGAAGTGGGATACTTAAAATCATTAAAAGATGTTCTAAACGACACAAGTACAGATCTAGCAGGATTTAGTCATAATGTGGCCGAAATTGAATTTGACAATGCTGAGCAACTTGAATACTTTGGTGGTAAATTTGACGCAATTAGCCCAAGTGTACTTGTTGGTGGCACAGGTTATGATATAGTTTCTTATGCACTTGATGACTATATTGACGATAAAGGTGTAAGCTATGAATATAGGTCTGTTCTAATGTCGGTGCGTGACAATTTAGATGCACTACAAGGCGGACATACCACAAATGACACATATTACACTGATATATTCACCGCATTTGGTGATGTTGCCAATATTAGCATAAGCCCTGTGGACAAAGACCATATTGAAGACGCTGCAACTGAAGTAGAAACAATGCTAGAAGAAAAACAACTCAATATTCTTATCCGCTACAATGGTGCAGCCGAAATTTCAAAAATAGCAATGAACAAAGTTTATACTGCACTTGAACAAAAGAGGGCAGAAGCAGAGTTAATTCCTGACCCAACCGCAAAAGCACAAAAACTTGCACAACTAGATGATGCAGAACATTATATTGATTTATATAAGACATATCTTGATTCAATTAGTGGCAATCAACCATATAATAGTGACACATATCAATCAGCAACAGTGGGTAGTGAAACAATTCAAATAAATAAACCATTTACACATGTTGCAAGTATGATAGTTTAACAAAAAAGACAGCAAAGTTTGCTGTCTTTTTATTCATTTACGCTAAATTCAATATTTGTTCCAGAAAATTTAAATGATGTATTTGTCTTTGCTGCCAACTGACGAACTGCCGTTGTAAATTTATTGAATGAGATTTCAGAAACCTTTGTTTCACCCTTATTTAACACAGACGATATCACATCACTGCGTTCCTGCGTAAGCTCATTGTATGCAAGAACTTTTGAACTATCCACTTTTATTTCGCCATCTTCTATGTGTACGATGTTTTCTGTTGTAACATATGCATAATCTGGCAATAGTCGTTTTATTTCAACATTTGTTGCAAGTTCACTAATGTGAATATACTCCACAATTTTTATTGAATATTGATTGCCACTATACACACTTATTTGCACAGCGTTCATTTGCGAATAAAATTCTCTTGCGAATATTCCCATTTGCAAATCTGTTAGTGCATAGTTGCTAGTAGCGGGCTCATCTGTTTCCCACTTGTCTAAATCAATGTTGCCATCTTTGTAGTAATCAATACCAGCACTAGTAAGAGTTGTGGCTAATGTATGTTTTTGAGCTGTTGTCGCAGCTGCCACATTGTTATCTTCCATTTGTTGTATTACAAGAATATTTGTGAAAGAATAACTTTGATTTTTCAATTTATCAAAGGCATCCATATCTGTCATTTTTGGAAAAGATATTCCACTTACGCCCCTTATTATGCCAATTACAATGCATGCACCAAAAAGGAGTGTAAAAAACAATCGTGAAAGTTTTTTATTAAGTTTTGCCTTTTGTTCAGGCGTACGCTCTTTCTTTTTCTTTGCCATATATTTATTATATCTAACACGTGCGCATATAGTCAAGTTATTAATTTAGATGCCAAATATTGAAAAATTTGTCGAAATATGTTACACTACTAGTGTAAAGGGGTTGTTATGTTAGTAAAAACACATAAAACAATAGATGGCAAAAAGTGTGATTATGAAGCACAATTGCAAGTGATTATTGACAACCAAAATTGCCATAATATAGTAAGCAAAGAAAATGGATATGATGTTTGCCTACTCAAAGCATACCTAAATGAAGATAACGTATTTACACTTATCGATGTTTGGGTAGATCCATCTCATCAAAAGATGGGTCTTGGTAGTGCACTTATGAAAGCAATTGATTATGTCGCTTACGAAAATGGTGCAGATAAAATAGAAGGATATTTTACTCCTGGCAACAATAGAGCAAAACCTATGTATCAACACTATGGTTATGATATTGTAGACAATGGCGATTTAAAAATTGTAAAAGATGGCGGAAAAGATGGCGAGAATTTCACAAAACACATTTCTGATATAGCGGAAGAAGAATATGACCAAATCCTACTTGATGAAATAGTTATGTAAAGGAGTATTGCTGTGGACAAAATAAAATATGTACTTTATGTAGACGATGGTGGCGGATACACACAAGGTGACCACCACAAAAAAGAACAAAGCGCAGTTGGCGATGCACCAGGAACAATTAAGGGTATATTGCCAATTGGCCCTACAAGATTTTTTGTTGGTATTCTTGTTCCAGAAGGTGAAATGGAAGAAGTTATAGAAGAAATTGCTCAACTCCGTAGTCGCTTGGGCTTGCGTGATGAAGATGAAATACATGCCACAGAACAAAACAATCAAAATAGAGGTATTATGGCTGATTATGTTGGTGGAATTATTGACATTGCAAAAAGCCATAATATAAAAATAGTGTCATCTAAGAGTGACCATAGCATCAAAATTCAAGAAACATTAGAAATGGCAATGGCAAATTTGCATGGTGTGGATATCACAGGTCATGGCAAAGAAGATGTGCCAGAAGATGAAAAATTTACATTAGAAGATTTGGATCCTGGCAAAGACCACAATAAAGATCCATATAAGTATAAAAAACTTAGCCTTATTTCACTATTTGACTCTGCTCAAAGGGTTGTGGGAGAAGAAGGCGAAATAACACGCGTTGTTTGCGATGAAGACTTGGGTAAAAAAGCAGGCAGCAGTTACCAAATTACAAAAGATACCACACTTGAATTTGTTCAATCAGTGAAAAAAGCAGATGATACAAGTGAATTGTTAGTAGATAAACTTGGTGTTCAAATGGCAGACAACATGGCGTGGTTTTACAACAGAATAAATTACGTTATTCCTGGAAAGATAAGAGAATATGCAGACGATTATCGTCCAAGTAGGGAAGATGAAAGATATTTTCATATTTGGCGTAGAACAATAAACAAAGGAATATATGCTGGTGAATTTACCGAAGCAATTTGTGTAAGCGAAAAAGAAGACTTTGATCAATTCATTTATTCGGTACAGCATTTCAAAAATCCTTTGATTTATAAAGATGGAAAATTCTCATTTGCACAATCAATGAGTAATGCACCAGTAAAAGATGGTGCGGAATCTAACGATGTTTTAAAAGATAATTTAATGATTTCTTAATATTATTTTAGGGGTAATAATATGGGTAAAAAAGAATACATTATGGCTGTGGATGATTCTGGATACACATATACCAAAAAAGGTAAGGACGGCAAAGAACACGTGGTGCAATCTGTATTGCAAGCACCAGCCGCCAATCCAGAAAAAAGCATAAAAAAACTAGGTCAAAGTAAATATTTTGTGGGTGTACTTATCCCTGCAGATAAGTTACCACACGTTTCTGCTGACCTAGAAGATGCGTCAGAAGAATTGCGCAATAGTTTGTTGCGCATTGGTAAAGACATAAAAGAAATTCATGCTACCGAACTATTTAGAAACGAAAATAGATATAGTAGGGATGCATTCTTAAATTATTTGCAACGCATTGCAGATATTACCCAAAAATATGAATTGACAATAGTTGTATCACCAAAAGACACAACTATTAGAACTCGCGAAGAAAAACGAGATGGTATTTTGAAAAATTATAGTGCACAGCTATATCCATATTATCCACTAAACCCAAACAAGAAAAAAACACATCATTCAAATAAGCAATACCAACAAAAAAGTTTGCTTGAATTAAATGATATGGTAAATATGTACCTATCTGATGGCGGCTATGTGTCCACAATACTATGTGACGAAGGTTTGCACAAAAAGGGCACAAATATAAAAATTGCAGATAACACAGCATTAATGTTTTTATCTAGCGAAGATAATTCCCTAATTCAATTTGCCGACAACATTGCTTGGCTATACAATAGGGTAAATGAAGTTGTGCCAGATAGGGTGGGCAGACAAAAACGCGTAATGCTAGATGATGATGTAACGCTTGCTTCCACTTACGAAATGCTTCTTAATCATGTGTTAAAACATGACGAATCAAAACAAGAACAAGTAAATAAC
>JAGCSP010000051.1 GCA_017964105.1 Clostridia bacterium
AAAAGGTAATAAAAGAATTAAACTTAGAAGACGAAAAACTAGATGATGTGGATTGGCATATTTCAAATGCAAAAAACATGGGTTATGATCCACAAGAGTATTCAAAGGAATTTGGATACTATGATAATATTGATATCATCATAAAAGTATATACTGAGTATGAAAAACAGTTACATGATAACAATGCATTAGATTTTGATGATTTGCTCATAAAAACGTTATATTTACTTAATAATGTGCAAGGCGTAAGAGAATATTATCAACAAAAATTTCATTATATTTTGGTTGATGAATTCCAAGATACCAACCTTGTTCAATACAAAATCGTACGAATTTTGGGTGCAAAGCATGGCAACATATTTGTAGTTGGTGACGAAGATCAATCTATATATGGTTGGCGTGGCGCAAATGTTGGGAATATACGTGATTTTATATCTGATTTTCCAAATTGCAAAGTGTATAAATTGGAACAAAATTATCGCAGCACAAAGAACATTTTGTCTAGCGCAAACAAACTAATTGCAAACAATAATTCTCGAATAGAAAAAACTTTGTTTACTAATAACGAACTTGGTGATGATGTTGTACTTTATGGTGCTTATGACGAATCTGATGAATGTGATTGGGTAGCGCGCCATATTCATGCACTAACTTCAAATGGTGTTAGTTATAATGAAATTGGTGTTTTGATGCGTATCTCATCGTTATCGCGCATTATGGAAGAAAAACTATTAAACTACGATATTCCATACAAGGTAAGTGGCATATTTAAGTTCTTTGAAAGAGCAGAAATCAAAAATATAGTTGCTTATATGTCATGCATTGTAAATGAATATGATAGTGTGTCACTTTCAAGAATTATCAACTTTCCTAAACGTGGAATTGGTGAGAGCAGTATTGAGACACTTGCCCAAATCGCATATAATAATGGAGTATCTATGCGCAGTGTGGTATTAAATTGTGAAAAGTATGGTTTGTCTACTTCACTATGTAACAAATTGCAGCCTTTCATTCATATTATGAATGAATTGCTTACAACTATTGATACAATGAGTATAACTGAGTGGGTAAAAAACTTACTTAAAATTACAGGTATCAATGAGTTGTATAATACAAAATCAGAGGAAGATGTTACACGTAAATTAAATATTGAAAGTTTTGTGCAGTCTGTTGCCACATTTGAACATGACAACGATAATGATAGCGTGGCAGATTATTTGCAATCAGTAACATTACAAAATGATTTAAGTGAAGAAGATTCAAGTAATGGTGTTAGTGTTTCTACTGTGCATGCAAGTAAAGGATTAGAGTTCAAGTATGTATTTATTATTGGTGCAGAAGATGGAATATTTCCACTAAGCAGAAGCATGGATGAACATGATGACTTAGAAGAAGAACGCAGACTAATGTATGTGGCAATCACTAGGGCAAAGATAAAATTATATGTGTCATATGCAAAAAGTAGATTTTTGTATGGCAAACGCAATTACACCATAATCAGCCGTTTTGTAAAAGAAATGGGTTTACAAAAAGAAAGAGAAAAGAGGGTCGATTATGGTGCAAGTTACAATACAAATTCACCATTTAAATTGAATAAAATTTCTACAGAAAATTCAAATATTAAATATGACAACGACATGTGGAAAAATAAAATATCCAAACAAAACGATAAATATAGCGAATACAAGGTTGGCGAACTTGTGCTTCATCCTAAATTTGGTGTGGGCACAATTATTAAAACTGAATTAATTGGTGATAATAGTTTTGTTTCAGTTGATTTCAAGGGAATTGGAGTAAAGACGTTGTCACTTAGTTTTGCTCCATTGCAATTAATAAAGAAAAGGTAATTAAAAGTGGACAAATTACAAAGGGAAAAAGATTTAATCAAGTTAATAAAAAAGCATAATTACAACTATTATGTGCTAGATAATCCTACTATTTCAGATAAAGAGTATGATGATCTTTACTATGAACTTGTAGCTTTGGAAAAAGAAACAGGGGTAGTGTTGCCAGATAGTCCAACACAACAAGTGGGCGATACTGTGTTAAAAGGATTCAAAAAACATACTCACGAACGCAAGTTATATTCGTTAGATAAACGAAACACTTATGAAGAATTATTGGCTTGGGTAAATGACATTAATAGTGAATTTGGTGAGCAAGATTATACTCTTGAATATAAGTATGATGGTTTGCGTATAACTATCACTTATGAGGATGGAATTATTACAAATGCAGCAACTCGTGGCAATGGTGTGGTGGGCGAAGATGTTACTGCCCAAATTTTACAAATTGCCGGTGTGCCAAAACAAATCGACTACAAGGGCAAAGTAATTGTAATGGGTGAGGCAATGATGAAGTTGTCTAGCCTAGAAGAATATAATAAACATGCAGATGAGCCACTAAAAAATGCAAGAAATGCTGCGGCTGGCGCTATTAGAAATTTAGATTTAAGTGTTATCAAAAGCAGAAAAATTGATATATTCTTTTATGATATTTTATACATTGATTCTGTGGCGTTTTCAACTCAAAAAGAAATGCACGAATTTTTGGTCAAAAATGGCTTTTTAACAGACTATTTTGAAATATTGCATAATAGTGAAGAACTAATAAAAAAGGTTAGGAATATTGATGATAAAAAACTAAGCCTAGATATACTTATTGATGGTGCTGTAATAAAGGTAAATAATCTTGCTATTCGTGATGAAATTGGCTATACAAATAAATTTCCTAAATGGGCAATGGCATATAAATTTGAAGCGCAAGAGCTAACGAGTATTTTACGTGATGTGGTGTGGCAAGTTGGTAGAACTGGCAAGATTACTCCAATTGCAATAATTGATCCAATAGAGCTTGCTGGTGCTACCGTAAAGCGCGCAACACTTAATAATTTTGGCGATATCGTGCGTAAAGATGTGAAAATAGGTAGTAGAGTGCTAGTAAGGCGTAGTAACGAAGTTATTCCAGAAATTCTTGGTGTGTCTGAACATTATCATAATTCTAAAGATGTTATACCACCAAGTGTATGTCCATGCTGTGGAACTAACCTTGTTGAAGATGGTGCTAATATCTTCTGTCCAAATAAGTTACATTGCAAAGACCAAGTTATTGACAAACTTGACCACTATACTACAAGAAATGCAATGAATATAGAAGGTCTTAGTGGTAAAACATTAGAATTGTTGTATGAGAAATTAGACATAAATACAATTGATAAATTGTACACCTTAACAAAGGAAGATTTGTTATCTTTGGAGGGATTTAAGGATAAAAAAGCAACAAATATTTTACAACAATTAGAAAATAGTAAACATGTAAAGTTGGCTAATTTTGTATTTGCATTAGGCGTACCTAATGTTGGTGAAAAAACTGCAAAAGACTTAGCAAAAACCTTTGGAAATTTAAATGCAATAATGAATGCAACAGTAGAACAATTAGTTGCCATTCCTGATGTTGGTGAAGTTGTTGCAAAGAGTATAGTTGATTATTTTGCAGACGAACAAACTAAACAATTGATAGAAAAGTTATTCTCACTTGGTGTAACAGTTGGCGAAGAATTAAACGAAACAGAATACAATGAATATTTTACCGGTAAAACAGTTGTTCTCACCGGAACTCTTTCAAATTACACAAGAGATCAGGCAAAAGCTATATTAGAGAGATTTGGAGCCAATGTTGCAAGCAGCGTAAGTAAGAACACTGACTTGGTGTTAGCAGGAGAAAGTGCTGGTTCAAAACTATCAAAGGCACAAAGTCTTGGTATTAAAATAATTAGTGAGCAACAATTTGAAAGCTTTATTGCAAAGTAAAAAAAGAAAAGCACAATTTTTAGGTGCTTTTTTTAATTTTACTTATTGACAACTCGTAGTTTAATTGCTACAATTATAGCGTTATATGTAAAATATTATATATTTTTATCGAAATCTTGGAGGAAAATACTTAATGGATAAAAAGGTATACTTAGACAATGCAGCAACCACAGTTCTTAGTGGTGAAGTATTGAGTGAAATGCTTCCATATATGTCTACAATCTATGGTAATAGCAATAGTTTGCATAGTTTTGGTAGAGAAGCAGCAAATGGTGTAGACAAAGCCCGCGATATTATTGCAAATGCAATAGGCGCTAGATCTAATGAAATTTTCTTTACATCAGGTGGTACTGAGGCAAACAACTGGGCAATCCGTGGTGTTGCTTATGCCAATGCAAATCGTGGCAAGCATATTATAGTTAGTTCAATAGAACACCATAGCATTCTAGATGTATGCAAAGAACTAGAAAAAGAAGGATTTGAAATCACATATTTGCCAGTTGATGGTGAGGGTTTGGTGGATGTAGTAGAATTACTTCATGCAATTAGACCTGACACAATATTGGTATCTATCATGGCTGTAAATAATGAGGTGGGTACTATTCAAAACATCAAAGCAATTGGCGAAATTGTAAAAGATTACAAGGCATATTTCCATACTGATGCTGTTCAAGCAATTAGCGTATTACCACTTGATGTTCAATCAATGCATATTGATTTACTTACACTTTCTGCTCATAAAATCCATGGTCCAAAGGGTGTAGGTGCATTATATATTCGTACGGGCGTTACTTGCAAAAAATTCATGCAAGGTGGCGAACAAGAATTAGATAGACGTGGTGGCACAGTAAATGTGTCTGGCGTAGTTGGTTTTGGCAAGGCAATGGAATTAACCATTAGAGATATGAAAGTAACAAACAAGAAAATTGCATCTGTTGCAGATTATTTTATCAAAAAACTTAGCTATGCAATTGCTGATATCAAAGTAAATGGTAAAATGAATCAAAAAGCACCTGGAATCGTGAATGTAAGCTTTGAGCGTGTAGAAGGCGAAAGTATTCTTATGATGCTAGACATGGAAGGTGTTGCAGTGTCCACAGGTAGTGCTTGTGCATCTGGTAACGCTCACAAATCACATGTTTTGGCAGCTATGGGATTAGCACCAGAATATGTAAATGGTGCAATTAGATTTTCATTTAGTGCAGATAACACCACAGAAGAAGCTGATTACGTAGTTGAAAAACTTGTTTCAATTGTAAAGAAATTAAGAGCAATGAGTCCATTAAAGAAAAAAGCAAAAGAAGAGTCTGAAGCAAAGAAGGCAAAGAAAACTCCAAAGTCAAAAAAGGAGGCTAAATAATTATGTATAATGACAAAGTATTAGAAATATTTAGAAATCCTCAAAACTATGGTAGAATTGCAAAGGCTGATGCAGTTGGTAAAGCAGGCGAAGTAGAAGACGGCGATGTAATTAAGTTGTTTGTTCGTTTGAAAGGTGAAACAATTGAAGAGGTGGGATTTGAAACATTTGGCTGTGTTGCAGCAATTGTATCAAGTGCAGTTATTACAGATTTACTTAAAGGCAAAACACTTGAACAAGCTCTCAAATTAAAAGCAGAAGACGTTGTAAAAGTTGTTGATGAATTGCCATTGGGTAAAGAGCATGGTGCAGAACTTGCAGTAAAAGCAGTAGAAGATTTGGTTTTGAATTATCGTAAGCGCTTGGTTAAAGAGGGTAAACTAAGTGAAGAAGAATTTAAGAAATTGACTGCTAATGAGAAAGTAAAGGTAAAAGCGCCAAAGACTAAAGCATCCAAAAAAGATAAGAAAGCAAAAAAACCTGCAAAGAAAGTTGCAAAAGAAGAAAAGAAAGTAGTAGAGAAAAAAGAAGAAACACAACCTGAACAACCAAAAAAAGAAATTCATAGTGCAAGTAAGTTAATGCTTCTTACAAAGAAAATTACCACTACAACCACAACAAAAAATGCTGCAAAATGATGCAGTATTTTTTTGTAATAATTTGTCGTTTTTTACTAATACTAAATGTAGGTAAAGGGGGCAAAATATGAAAGATTTGGCAATTATTACATTTGCAGTAGGTATGCTTGCAGGAGCATACGTTGTATCCAATTCGCGCAAAGCGCAAAATGTGGTGGAAAGTAGCAAAAAAGCAATAAAAAAGAAAATTGATAAAATGACAAAATAATTTTATTTACCCAAAACCCTTTATAAAAGTGTTAGTTTGTGATAATATTATTGTATGAACAATAAGTATTTTAGAATTATGGCAATAGATTATGGTGATAAACGAATTGGTATTGCATTTACTGATGTAACACATACCATTTGTTCGCCATACCAAACATACACTCGTGTATCATTTGCAAAAGATATGGAATATCTTACTAATCTAATAAATGAAAAAAATGCAAAGATTATTGTGTTTGGTTTGCCGCTAAATATGGATGGTTCTAGCGGTCCAAGAGTGGAACGCACACATGAATTTGCAAATGCACTAAAAAAACGTGTTGATGCACAATTTGAGTTCGTTGACGAACGTATGTCTAGTGTATATGCTGAAGAATTTTTGCTTGAAATGGATGTATCTAGAGCAAAAAGAAAAGAAGTTATTGATAAAATGGCTGCTCAAATAATATTAAAAACATATATGGACACGCAGTATAAAGGAGAATAAATTATGGCAAAGAATGAAAAGAAAGAATTAAGCTTTGTAGAAATGCTAATGGATGAAAATAATAAAGATAATATTGTGCTTTTGGATCCACAAGAGAAGGAAGTAGAATTTTCACAAGTGGCAGTTATTCCTTACAAAGATAAAATATATGCTATTTTGAAGCCAGTAAAAGAAATGGAAGGTGTGGCAGAAGATGAGGCATTAGTGTTTGCATTAGATACAGTCGATGATCAAGAATGCTTGGTAATGGTAGAAGACGACAAAACTATTGATGCTGTGTTCAAAGGTTACTATGAATTATTAAAAGCACAAGGAATAGATGTAGAAGAAGTATAATTTTTTATAAATTTTGAGCCAGTAATGGCTCTTTTTTGTTCCTAAATATAGGAATTATTTATTGTTTTGAATAGCATTAATTTAAGCTGAAAATTTTTTTGATAAAATTATATATATTAACTTGTAATATATAATAATTTATGTTACAATATATCGGTTTCAAAAAATTACACACCTATATCCATTTGCTTTCGGTTGCCTTAAAAAGATTAAGGTTGAAAGTAGAGTTATAAAGATATGGGGAGGATTAAAAACAAGGAGGAAAAAATAATGTCAGTAATTTCAATGAAGCAATTACTAGAGGCAGGTGTTCATTTTGGACATCAAACTCGCAAATGGAACCCAAAAATGGCTCCATACATTTTCACTTCCAGAAATGATATTCATATCATCAATTTGGAAGACACAGCAGTTTTAGTTGACCGCGCTTATGAATTCATTAAGGATCAAGCAAGTCAAGGTAAAACAATTTTGTTTGTTGGTACTAAGAAACAAGCACAACAAGCAATGGAAGATGAGGCAAAAAGATGTGGTATGTACTACATCAATAGCCGTTGGTTAGGTGGTACACTTACCAACTTCAAAACTATTCGTACAAGAATAGATAGATTAAACAAATTAAACAATATGGAGAAGGTTGGCGAATTTAATTTGTTGCCAAAGAAAGAAGTTGCAAAACTTATTGCAGAACGTGATAAATTAGAGAAAA
>JAGCSP010000052.1 GCA_017964105.1 Clostridia bacterium
TCTTGAAAAGAATGTGGGCATGCTAAGTAACGCTTATGATAATTCAAATTCAGACTTACATGCATTACAAGAAAACATACAAGAGATTACTTCAAATATAGTGTCTTTGCAGAACCGTAAGAAAATGCTTGAAGATATGCAAAGAGAATATGAGGGTTATGCAGGCAGCGTAAAAAGGTTACTTACAGATGCAGATAGTAGTAGTGCAGTAAGTAGCAAGATTATTGGTGTAGTTGGCAATTTAATTAAGGTGCCTTCTACATATAGCACCGCTATTGAAATGGCTCTTGGTAATGCAGTACAAAACGTTATTACAAAAAGTGATGATGATGCAAAGCAACTTATTAACTATTTAAAACAACGTGATTATGGTAGAGTTACATTCTTACCTGTAAACACAGTAAAACCTAGGTATTTTGATAATAAGTACAATTCATTATTATCATCAAAAGGATGCTTTGGTTTGGCAAGTGATTTGATTAGTTATGACAAATCAATTGCACCAGTTATTTCTAGTTTACTTGGTTCTACTGTTGTTGTATCTGATGAAAATGTTGCTGTAAGCATGGCACGCCAAAGTGGTTATTCTTTTAGAATAGTTACACTTGATGGTGATATTATTACGCCACAAGGAAGTATTACTGGCGGTAGCAAGAAAAAGAGTACTACAAGTATACTTTCTCGTGAAACTGTAATAAAAGAAACTGATAGCATGCTTGTAAAATTAAGTGCAGATAAAACTGCTCAAATTGCAAAATTTAATGAATTGCAAACAAAATGCAATAGTTTATTTGCTGAAATTAAATCTCAAACAGACAAATTGCATGATTTAGACGTTGAAATAGCAACAAACAATGAAGTAGTTAATTCTTGGACAAGTGTGGCTACTGACCTTGAAAATCAAATTAATAAGGCAAATAGTGAGATTGCCAAGAATAATCAAATGCTTGCCGGCATTGAAAATGAAATTTCTAAAATTAATACAGAGCAAGATAAATATTCTGTGTCCGCAGAAGTTAGCGGTGGTGGTAGTGAATTTAGTACACTTAGACAAAAACGTGATGAGTACAACCTAAATATCACAGCACTCAAAGTTGATATTGCAAGTTTGGAAAGTGATATTTTAAGTTTGGAACAAGATGTTACACGCTATAATAGCGAACTTGAAACAAATAGTAGGCTAGCACATGACACAGAAGTGGCGCTTTCAAGTATTACAAGAGAATTTAACTTAGCAAGTCAAAATGTAAATAATATGGAATCATCAAAAGAACATACAAGCAATACACAAGAATTGCAAGAAACAAAGAAAATTCTTGGTGGTCTTGATGAACATAAATTACAACTTCAATCACGCTTGCGTTTGCTCGAAGAACAACGTATGAACTTTACTGCAGATGTGAATAGATTGCAAGATAAGAAATATAAACAAGATTTGGAAATGACCAAAATCGATACCGATATTGAAACATTGCAAGAAAGAGTGTGGACAGAATACGAAGTTACATATTCCACAGCACTTCCATATAAGCTTGAAACATTTGATGTAAAGGGCGGATTGCAAGAAATTAATGGTATTAAAAAGGAAATTCAAAAACTTGGTAACATTAACGTAAATGCAATTGAAGATTACAAGGTAATGGAAGAACGCCATGGCACCATGTATGAACAAGCTCAAGATTTAATTAAGGCAGAAGACGAATTAAGACAAATTATCAAAGAATTGTCTGGCGAAATGAAAGAACGCTTTGATAATGAGTTTAATGAAATTAATGCAAACTTCTCAGTTGTATTCAAAGAGTTGTTTGGTGGCGGTAAAGCACACCTAGAACTTGTTGAAAGTGAGAGCGGTGACGAATTAGAGGCAGGCGTAGATATTATTGCTGAGCCACCTGGAAAGAAATTAAGTAATATCAGTTTGTTGTCTGGTGGTGAGCAAGCACTTACATCCATTGCAATTTTGTTTGCTATCATTAGACGTAGACCAATGCCATTCTGTTTGTTAGACGAAATTGAAGCACCACTAGATGAAGCAAACGTAGGCCGTTTTGCAAAATACTTAAAGAGATATTCAAATGAAACACAATTCATTGTTATTACCCATAAAAAGCCAACAATGGAACATGCTGACGTGTTGTACGGTGTAACAATGGAAGAATCTGGCGTAAGTAAGATTGTTTCAGTAAAATTGTCAGAAGCAGTTAAAAATGTGGAGAATGAAAATTAATGGGATTATTTAGCAAAATTTTTGGTGGATTTAAAAGGACATTTGATGATGAATTTTACGAAGATTTAGAATTTGTACTTGTATCTAGTGATATTGGTATGTCTGCCACAACTCAAATAATTGAAGCATGCAAGGCGGATGCTAAATCTAAGAAAATCAAAACAGAAGATGAGTTTAAAACGCTACTTAAAGAAAAAATGATAGAAGTACTAAATATAGAAAGTGAAAAAATTACATTTCCTACACTTATTACTTTTGTTGGTGTAAATGGTGTGGGTAAAACCACAGCAATTGGTAGAGTTGCCAATTACTACAAAAAGCAAGGCAAAAAGGTACTTTTAGTTGCTGGTGACACATTCCGCGCAGCAGCAAGCGAACAATTGAATGAGTGGTCAAAGCGCTCAGACGTGCGCATTGTTAAATATGCTGAGGGTGCTGATCCAGGAGCTGTTGTGTTTGATGGCATTGCATCTGCGGTGGCAAAACATGAAGATGTAGTGCTAGTGGATACAGCTGGGCGTTTGCACAATAAATCAAACCTAATGGATGAACTTGGTAAGATAAATAGAATTATTGATAAAGAGTGGACATCAAAAGGTTTTCAACATTTAAATTATTTGGTAATTGATGCAACCACTGGTCAAAATGCGCTTAGTCAATTAGAATCCTTCAATGAAGCAGTGCAAATTGATGGTATAGTGTTAACCAAAATGGATGGTACTGCAAAAGGTGGAGTTGTACTTGCAATAGCCAAAGAGTTTGGTGTGCCTGTAAAGTTTATTGGTGTTGGAGAAACCAAAGAAGATATTTTAGAATTTGATGCCAAAGATTGTTTAGATAGAATACTCTAGAGATTAAAAAAACCACGGAAAATCCGTGGTTTTTTTATTTTGCATAATAATTAGTAATTATTGGAATATTTTTCATCATGAGCAATTTCTTCCCATGAACCATTTTTATTTTTTCTTTCTGCCTTGGTGGTCTTTGTTGCGTGTGCCTTTAAATTCTCAAATGTGTTATTGTGTTCGATTGAAGTTTCTTCTAACATTGCAATAGCATCCAATTCATCTTCATGTTCTTGAATGATATGATTCTCAAGTTCTGCAATTTCAATTTCTTCTTCTGGTGTTAATTCATTGTTGTTTATTTTAGTTAAATTCTTTTCCATAGTAATCACCTAAATATTTTATAGCAAAATTATATCATTAGATATATTATAAGTCAATACGTTTTTTTATTTATTGTTGTTGACAATAGAGTAGTAATGTGATATCATATGTAAAGTAAAAATACTTGACAGAGGTTTACAATGAGTTTAGATCAAACTATTAGAGTCAATAAACTAATTGATTTGTATGGCAACTTACTTACTGATAAACAGAGAAATATTGTTAAAGAGTATTTTTGCTATAACAATTCTTTAAGCGAAATTAGTGAGAATTATTCAATCTCAAGGCAGGCAGTAAATTACACAATCAAACAAGTACTATGCATATTGGAAGATTATGAAGCAAAACTCAAGCTTTTATCCAAGTTTGCACAGGTTCAAAAAGAGCTTGAAAATGATACTAATCTAGCTAAAAAGATTAGTGATATTTTGGAGGAATGATGGCATTATTTGGATCGTTATCTGAAAAACTTAATCATATATTTTCCAAAATCACCAAACGTGGCACACTAACAGAACTTGAAATTAAAAATGCCATGAGAGAAATAAAGCTTGCTTTGCTTGAAGCAGATGTAAACTTTATGGTTGTAAAAGATCTTACAAACAAAATTAGTGAAAAGTGTTTAGGAGAGAGGGTGCTAAAAAGTTTAACTCCCGGACAACAAGTAGTTAAAATTGTTAATGAAGAACTTACTGAGCTCATGGGTAGTACTAATGCCAAGTTGCAAGTGTCGCCAAAACCACCTACTATTATTATGATGTGTGGTTTGCAGGGTGCAGGTAAAACTACAATGAGTGGTAAGCTTGCTAAATATCTTAAAAAGCAAGGAAAGAAACCTTTACTTGTTGCTTGTGATATTTATCGTCCTGCAGCAATCAATCAATTAAAAGTAGTTGGTAAATCTGTTGACACAGAAGTATTTGATGAGGGTACTATAAAACCTGTAAAAATCGCTACTGATGCTGTTAAATATGCACTATCAAAGGGTTATGATACAGTTATTTTAGACACTGCAGGCCGTCTTCATGTTAGTGAAGAACTAATGCAAGAGTTAAAAGACATAATTAAAGCTGTATCTCCAACTGAAATTTTGCTTACAGTTGATAGTATGACTGGTCAAGATGCAGTAACAGTTGCAACCGCATTTAATGATGCATTAGATATCACAGGAGTAATTCTAACCAAGTTAGATGGTGATACTCGTGGTGGTGCTGCATTATCAATAAAAGCAGTTACAGGAAAGCCAATCAAATTCTGTGGTGTTGGTGAAAAAATGGATGATATTGAGCCATTTTATCCAGATAGAATGGCTAGTCGTATTCTTGATATGGGTGATGTTCTCACACTTATTGAGAAAGCACAAGAAGCAGTGACAGAACAAGAAGCAAAAGAGATGAGTAAAAAGTTTAGAGAAAATTCATTTACTTTTGATGATTATCTTGTGCAATTTGATAGATTGAAGTCTATGGGAAACATTGGTGATTTGCTTGCAATGATTCCTGGCGGTAGCAAATTAAAATTAAATGAAGCCGCAATAGACGATAATCAATTAAAAAGAAACAAAGCAATAATACAAAGCATGACAAAAGAAGAGCGCAATAATCCTGATATCATAAAGGGTAGTAGGAAAAAGCGTATAGCAGATGGAAGTGGTACATCCATCCAAGAAGTAAATACACTTCTTAAACAATTCTTTGCAGCCAAAGACATGATGAAAAATATGGCATCAAATAAACGCTTTGGTGGAATTAAGTTACCATTTTAAAACATAGTTTTAAATTTTTGGAAACAAAATTTAAATATAAAACAAAAGGAGAAAAAATATGGCAGTAAAAATTAGATTAACAAGACTTGGAGACAAGAAAACACCTTTCTATCGTGTTGTTGTAACAGATAGCAGAAAATCACGTAGCGGTGAATACATTGAAAATTTGGGAACATATGATACACTTGCAAATCCAGCAGAACTAAAAATCAATGCAGAAAGAGCAAAATATTGGTTATCCACAGGTGCTCAACCTACAGAAACCGCACGTACATTACTCGTAAGAGAAGGTTTACTTCAACCTACAAAACGTGCACCAAAAACTGACAAAAAGAAAAAAGCATAATTTATAATTGTAGGAGCGAAAATCTATGGAAGAGTTATTAAAATATGTAGTAACTTCGCTAGTAGATAAGAAAGATGATGTAGAAATTACTTTCGAACCAGAAGGTGAAAAAGTGATGATTGCTCGTATAGTTGTAGACAAAGCTGATATGGGTAAAGTCATTGGTCGTAATGGCAAAGTTGCTAGTGCAATACGCACACTTGTAAAGAGTGTCACATTGAAAAGTGGCAAACGTTACATCGTAAAAATTGATGAAAGAAAAGATGCTTAAAGTGATTAAGCATCTTTTTTCAATAAATATTATTTAATATTTGTTGTATTATTAGTTTAAAATGCACCGAAGTTGTGCTATGATAATTATAGGAGATAACAATGACAAATATAGAAATTGGTAGAATTACAAAACCACAAGGTGTAAGAGGTGAATTTAGATTGAGACCAAATACCCTTGATTATGAGCATTATGTAAAAATTAAAAAAATGCAACTAAATGGTAAAGAATACGTGGTGGAAAGCAGTTCGCTACGTAATGGTTTTGTTGTTGTAAAATTGGCGGGAATTAACGATAGAAACATTGTGGAATCACTTGTTGGTGCAACTATTAGAGCAGACATGGAAGATATCGAACTAAATAATGGTGAATATTTAGTAAGCCAACTTGTGGAATGTAATTTGTTTGACGAAAAAGGTGCCTTGCTTGGCGATATTACAAATGTTGCCAATTATGGTGCAGGTGAAGTATATTCTGCCATCAGTCCAAAGGGCAAAGAATTTATGTTTCCAAATGTTAGAAATGTAATAATGAGTGTAGATGTTAATGCAAAAAAAGTTATTGTAAATTCCGAAATACTTAGTGAAATTATTAGTGAGTAGTAATGAAAATAGATATTTTAACATTGTTCCCAGAAATGTTTGATGCATTAAACGCAAGTTTAATTGGCAAAGCACAGGATAAGGGAGCGGTACAAATTAATATTGTAAATATTCGTGATTTTTCAGGTAATAAGCATGGCAAAGTGGACGATTATCCATTTGGTGGTGGCGATGGTATGGTGATGATGCCAGGACCACTATATGACGCAATCGAAAGTGTTAAAGATGATGATGCATATGTAATATATATGTCACCAAAGGGCACGCCACTTGTACAGAAAAAGGTGGAAAATTTAGCCAAAAATTATACACATTTAGTGCTAGTATGTGGTCACTATGAAGGCATAGATGAAAGAGTGATTGAGCTATGCGTTGACGAGCAAATTAGCATTGGTGATTTTGTGCTCACAGGTGGAGAAATTCCTGCCATGGCACTTGTAGATAGTGTGCTTAGATTTTTGCCAAATGTACTACATAATGAACACAGTACAGCAGAAGAAAGTTTTAGTGATGGATATTTGGAATATCCACAATACACACGTCCAAGAGAATTTAAAGGCCTAGAAGTTCCAGAAGTTTTGGTGAATGGCAACCATAAAGAGATTGCAAAGTGGCGTGAAGAGCAAAAAATTGAACAAACCAAAAAGTATCGTCCAGATTTGCTAGATAAAAAATAGGAGAAACAAATGATTATTCAATGGTTTCCTGGGCATATGAATAAAGCCCTAAAAACGCTTGAAAATGAAATAAAAAATGTAGATGCGGTAATTTATGTACTAGATGCCCGCGCTCCTTTTTCGTGCCTAAATCCTAAGTTTACAGGAATAATTGGCAATAAACCAATTATTTATGTGCTAAATAAAGCAGACTTAGGCGATAAAATAAGAGTTGATGAATGGATAAAATACTTTGAAAAAGATAATTGCAGAGTGATTGCACTTGATAGTACACACACAGGTAGTGCAAAAGAGATTAGTGAAATTATTAAAGATTTGAATAAATCAAAAATTGAAAAATACAAATCAAAAAATATAAATATAACACTCAAAGCAATAGTTATTGGTGTGCCAAATAGTGGAAAGAGTACGCTTATTAATAACTTGTGTGGCTCTGCAAAAACCATTACAGGTAATAAGGCAGGCGTTACACGTGGTAAACAATGGGTTCGCATAGGAAATGGCGTAGATTTACTTGATATGCCAGGAACTTTGTGGCCAGCATTTGATAACAATACTGTTGCATGTCATTTGGCATACATTGGCTCAATAAAAAATGAAGTGTTAGATTTACCTGAATTAAGTCTAGACCTAATTAAGGAATTGGTTATTCTTGATAAAAATATTTTACAAAATCGTTTTGGTATAGTAATTGAAGATGGGCAAATGCCAGTAGAAGTGCTTGAGAATATTTGTCTTGCACGTAAATATGTGTTGAAAGGTGGAGATGTAGATTACGATAGAGCAGCTATTGCTCTAATTAATGAATTTAGAAAAGGCCAACTTGGCGCAATTACACTGGAAAGTGTAAAGGATATAAAAGCGCTTACAAAGAGAGATAGAAAAAATGTTGAGTTACGAAATAGATAATTGTACTGGATATAAGTTAATTGCGGGCATTGATGAGGCAGGGCGTGGTCCACTAGCAGGACCAGTGGCAGTTGCAATTGCAATAATGCCTATGGATGACATAATTGAAGGTATTAATGATAGCAAAAAATTATCTGCAAAAAAGCGTGAAAAATTGTATGACCAAATTATTGCAAAAGCAATAGATTATAGTGTGCAGTTAGTGGACGAAAAAACAATTGACAAAATCAATATTTTAGAGGCTACAAAACTTGGTATGCAAAATTGTATAAAATCGCTAAAAATCACGCCAGATTTGGTGCTGATAGACGCTGTAAAATTAGATACTAAAATTAAGAGTATGAGTATTATTCATGGTGATGCATTAAGCTACAATATTGCATGTGCATCCATTCTTGCAAAAGTTACTCGTGATAGATTGATGGATGAATATGATTTAAAGTATCCAGAATATGGGTTTAAAAAGCATAAAGGGTATGGAACAAAAGCACACATAGAAGCACTAAAAAAGTACGGGAAATGCCCAATACATAGAGATACATTTATAGGACATTTTGTGTGATGAAAGAATTGAATAAAGTTACAGGGTTACAGGGTGAAGTCCAAGCAAAAAAATATTTGCAAAAACATGGATACCATATAATTGAAACAAATTACAAAAACAAAATTGGCGAAATTGATATAATTGCCCAAAATAAAAAATTGTTCGGTAACAAATGCATAATTTTTGTAGAAGTAAAAACAAGAACAAGCAAAGCGTTTGGGTTGCCTAGGGAAGCAGTTACGCCAACTAAGCAGAACAAAATTCGTCAAGTAGCCACTGCATATATGATTGAAAACAACATTTATGAAAAGGTTGGTATGCGTTTTGATGTGATAGATGTAGTAGGTGATGATATAACACATATTGAAAATGCATTCTAATTATTTTAACTAAATCATAAAATATAAAAAATATTATAAAATTACTTGAAATTATATAATTATTATGTTATTATTTATCAGTGACTTCGGATGGTCCGCTGTGAACTAATGATTTGCATGAACATCAAGTATTATGGAGGTAAAGTCAATGACACTAATTCAAGCATTAGAAAGAGAAAACTTAAAACCAGAAGTTCCTGAGTTTGCAGTTGGCGACACCGTAAAAGTGTATGCAAAGATTGTAGAAGGAACAAGAGAGAGAATTCAAGTATTTGAAGGCGTTGTTATTGCTAGAAAGAATTCTAGCGTGAGAGAGACATTTACCGTGCGTAGAATATCTTTTGGAGTAGGCGTAGAAAAGACATTCCCAGTACATAGCCCACGTATCGAAAAGATTGAAGTAGTACGCCGTGGTAAAGTTCGCCGTGCAAAACTATATTATCTTAGAAAATTATCTGGTAAATCAGCTAAGATTCAAGAAAAAATCGATAAGTAATGATTACAAAAATTATCACATCTTAATTAGATGTGATTTTTTTGTGTAATAAAGCCAAAAAATAATGTTTTGCATAATAGTGAA
>JAGCSP010000053.1 GCA_017964105.1 Clostridia bacterium
CAATAATAAATGGCATTAGATGATATGTAATTTATTGAACTTGGGAAAGTAAAGCTGGTTAAATTATAGCAGTAGTAGAAGGCATTTTAATTAAAGTACATAACATTACTATTGCTTACAAAATCAACAGAATTCAACCAATACAAATATGTAAATACGTTATTATTAATTGTTAAAATATCTTTTCCATTATACTGACGTGGAATTACAAGATCTGGGAAATATTTAAGATTTGTAGTATAACCAGTGATTGCATAACCAGACACACCATTAAATGTGGTCGTGCTGAATGTTAAGTAATTTACTATATCGTTGCCGATATCCCACAAGCAGTAAATTGTGGTATCAGCATAGAATACTAATGCACTAAAGTCAGTAATCCTTGTGTAACCAACTGAATCACTATATGTGTAGTAACCTTTAAATGTATACCCTTCTGGGCAAGTTAAATCTCCTGGATTTGTTGCTCTGCCAGAAACAACTTGTACACTTTGTGCTGCTGGCGCTGTGCCAAATAGCGAATGGAAAGACACACTCACGGTTGCCGTGTGTGAAAGAATATTAAATGCACTCCAATAACTATCTGCTTTGTATGCATCTACGTCAGCAGCAGCTACAAATACGTTTATGTTACTCTTGTTTACACTACTATTAAATGTATTACTGGTCCATGGGAATGATACAACGCCTGTGCGTCCAGCTGTCCCAATAGCACCATCAATATATATTGTACTAATACTATCACTATAAGCAAATGTAGAAGCAGGTTCAATACTTCTTACTGAAGCATCAAAGTACACATTCTTTAATCTGGTTGAATAAAATGCAAAATAACCTGAAATGTTTGTATTAGCATTTTCTGCAATATTTTTAATTTTAACGGAAGGTACATACTGAGCATAACGGAAAGGTTGATATACTGTAGGAGCTGAACTATTAAATACCAAATTAATTTCATTAGTTATTTTTTGATATCTAAATGGCAATCTGATCAACTCTAAACTACTATTTGTTTCGTCTGGTAATAATAATGTTTGCTCATATGCAGGAGTATTAGATGTAGAACTCAATGCAAACGCGTAATCGTAAATATAACGCAAACTGCTTGCATTAGACAAGTCAAATAATCTAGGTGTGCAATTGTAGAATGCGTAATTTTTGATTGTTACCACGCTACTTGGGATTGTAATTGATTGTGTAAATGCTTCCTTACAGTTATAGAATGCATAAGAATCAATTGTCTCTAATCCATCTGGTAAATTATTGATATTTGACAAATTTGTGCAATTGTAGAATGCATAAGAGCCAATTTTTGTAATTGTGCTTGGCAATACTACTGTGGTAAGGTTTGCACAGTTTTGTGCAAAGTTTGCAGGAATAGTTGTAATACCTTCGGAAAATGTGAGCCCTGTGATACCACTACCATTAAACATTTCTGTGCCTTTGTCTGTAAATGCGCTTGCAGCAGTTGCAGGAATTGTGATATTCATGCGCAAATTTGTACATCCAGCGAATACACGTACGCCATGTGATACAAATGAATTTAGGCTTACAATATTTGTCAAGCTTGTGCAGTTTTGGAATGCAGCACTATTTATTGTGCGAGCATATGCCAAATTGAAATATTCAAGGCTTGAACATCCAGAGAATGTGCTATTTTCTATGTAAGTAAGTTTTTCAGGGTCATAACCTGTTACACTACTCAATTTTGTACATCCTTGGAACATACCCATACCTGTATGAACAAGTGTGGACGGCAAAATTACTGATTCAAGTGCAGTACAATTTTGGAACGTGTAATCTACAAAATATGTTCCACCATAGCTATCGCTCCAACGACCACGCCAATCAGATACAAATTCAATTGTTTTTAACGATTTACTTTCTGCAAATGCATATTCGCTAGCAATATTTGCATTGCGATGTACATATAAAGTTTCTAAACCAGTGTTATAGAATGCATAGTTACCAAGAGAATAAGCACCAGTAGGTAGATTAATTGTTTTTAATTTTGGAGTATTTGCAAATGCATATGCCTTAATGGATGTAATACTTGTTGGGAGCACTACTTCTGCCAAATTTGAGCAATCTTTAAATGTATTTGTTTCAATTGTAGTAAGGATATTGTTATTGAAGATTACTTTTGTTAATTTTGTGCATCCTTGGAAGTTGTATGGATTGCTTAAAGTATTTAATGTGCTTGGTAAAACTATTGTGCCAGAAATACCAGAATTGGTAAATGCTTGACCCAATATACGTTGCAAACCTTCGTGGAATGTAAATGCACCAAGTGAACTTGTACCTTGGAATGCATATGCTTCAATGTCACGTACTGTTGTAGGCATTGTAACACCAGTAAGCTTGATATCTCCATCAAAACAACTTTGTGGAATAGCTACCAAACTTTGTGGTAATGTGATTGTTTTAAGTTTTGTACATCCACTAAATACACTTGCACCAAGTGTGGTAAGTGGGCTGCCCGCTTCAAATATTACTGTTTCCAAGTTTGTGCAATTCATGAATGCTTCTGCACCAACATAAACAACAGTATTAGGAATTGTAATGCTTGTGATGGCAGTGTTGCCCTTAAATGCACCATCTTCAATGCGTGTCATTACTGCAGGAATTGTGCTAATTTGCAATTTTGGGCAATTGTAGAATGCATCACCTGCAATAGATGTAATAGTGCTTGGAAGATTTACTGTTTCTAAGTTTCTAAGACCATTAAATGCCTTGGATTCAATGGTTGTGGTACCTTCACTAAGTGTTACGTTCACAAGGTTATTAGAACTGCTAAATGCACCATTTTTAATTATGGTTACACTACTTGGAAGGGTTACAGACGTTGCAGCAATACTGTTAAATACTGTGCCACCAATAGTTGTTACACCTTCTGGAATTACAATTTCAGTGAAGTTTGAACCAGTAAATGCATAACTAGACAAATTGCGCAATGTGCTTGGCAATGTAATAGATGTAGATGCGTGTCCATCAAATGCTTCTTGATAGATATACTCTACTCCTTCTGGCACAACAATATTTTCTGGAGCATTTATTGATGTACGAATCAAGTTTTTCATGTTTGAACTATAAAGTATGCCATTTTGTATTACAAAGCTTGTGTTATTTGGATTTAAGTAAATATTCTTCAAAGTTACATTGCTTGTGGCAAATGCACTACCAACAATGCTTGTTACACTTGCAGGAATTGTTACTGTTTCAATGAGTCCTGTACCATGGAATGTGGCACCACTAATGGTTGTCATGCCATCATTAAATAGCACAAATGGTATTTTTGCAGCATAGAAAGAGTTAGTACCACTTGCTGTGCTACTATCAGGATAACGGAATCCTTTGAGAGTATTTGTATAGCTAAACATATACTTTGCACCACCAAGTGCAATATTGTTTGGCATTTCAATATGTTCTAATTTTGCGCAACCAAGGAACAAACTATCTGCATTAGATAAATTTGTAATTGTGCTTGGTAATGCAATACTGATTAAATTATTGCAATATGCAAATGCACCATCCCAAATGGTTGTTAAACTGCCATTATTAAGGTTAATATGACTGAAACTACTTTGATAGAATGCATGTGTACCAATGGTGGTTACACCTGCAGGAAGCGTAAATATACCAGTGTCATTTTTTACTGTTGCCACAAGAGTTGTGCCATCAAGCGTGTATAAGTTGCCATCAATTAGTTTGTAGCGTGGATTATCATCACTAAGGACAAACTCACTAATATTTGGCATATCGACAATACGACTACTACGGCCAGTATTCCATGCATAACCCCTATCTAGCAATTTTGTGGTTACAGGAAGCACAAGATTGTTAGGTAATTTGAGTGTGGTTAATGGATATGTGTATCCTTCTGCCCTGCTCCACACATCAAATTGTGTTGTGGTAGTCAAAGAATCTGGAAGATACATATATTTTAATGCACTGTATGGCAAACTGCTTTGGGCAATAGTGGTAACTTCAGTATCTTTTACAAATACTAGCGCGCCAATATTTGGCAAACTAATACCATTGCCATAATATGTGGTAATTGTAGTGCCATTAAATGTTTTAGGTACAATAAGTGTATTAAGTCCAGTGTATGTGTTAATTTTATCTAGGTCTGGCGTGATTTGACCAGAACCAGATAATTTCCACAAATCACTCACGAATACTACATTTGTAACATTGCTTGGGAAAGAATCTGATTGCCATGTGGAGCCATCAGGAACAACAACAGTTGCAGGAAGCGATGTACAACCAACAAATGCTCTTGAGCCAATTGTAACTGCAGTGTTGCCTTGGAATAATAGGTATTTAAGGTGCGTGTTGTTACGGAATGCTTCAGTACCAATAGTCGTTACAGTTGCTGGAATTTCAATTGATTCAAATGCGGTGCTTGCGTATTCACAAGTTGAAATTATAGTAATACCATTTGGTGGAACTGCAACCCCATCACGCGCATAATTTGAATCTGCATAATATGAATAATAATTGTTTGTGTTAGTTCTTGGAATATTGCAATTTTCATCAAAAATAATATTTGCAATGTATGAACCATTAAATACACTTTGATGCATAGTTGTAACATTATTTGGGACATACAAAGTTGATAAATGTGAACCACCAAATGCACCATTGCATAGTGTGGTTACGCTATTAGGAATTGTGTATTCGCCAGTACGTCCACTTGGGAACTTAGCAAGATATGCACCTGTACCACCAGTCGAATAATATAACACGCCATCAATACTATGGAGTGATGTATTAGCAGGGTCGACATTTATATTTTGAAGAACGTTGTTCTCGAGATTTGGATGACTAATTTCTAATCCGTATTGACCACGATATGATGCAGGCAATGTTAATTCGATAATGTTGGTATCTGAAATTGCAGAACCAGCAAAATTCGTAATATGACTACCACTAGCAAAATTTATTTCACATAATGTTGAATAATTCAAATTTGCTACACAAGTAACATTAGTGCCACCGATTGTTGATGGAATTGTAACTGAACGCAATCCTTGGTATTCTGATTTTAATCCTGTAATTGCAATTGTACCATTAGGTGTTTGACTGCCATATTCGCTGTTCTCTACAGTTTTATAAGTATAAACATTTTCCCAATTTATTTGGTCTTCATAAATAAGTGTTACCCCACTTGGGAATGCACCTTCTTCCACTGTACATCCACTAGGAATAAGAATTGTGGTTGTTAAATTAGGTAAATTATCTTTAAATGCATTTGCTTTAATAAGTTTAAGTGATTTAGGTAATACAACATTTTTTATGTTGCCACAATTTCTTGCGCCGGCACGTGTAAGTGTTTCAAAACCTTCTTCATAGCGAAGAGTTTGCAAAGCATTTGAACTTCCAATGTAATTTGTTTTTAAATTTGTTGGGGCTGTAGTTGTACTGCCATCTGGATATGTATAATTAAATGGAATTGTTAAGTCTTCCACTTCCCAGCCAGATATTGCAAAACCAGTAGTATCGGCACCGGTCACCCATGTGGTATGTTCTAAACCATTAATTGTTTTTATTTTATGATCTGTTAAATTCATTGAATAATGATCAACAATTGCTACTTCATCTGGTAAATTGATTGTATCAGTATCCCAAACGTGTGCTGCTTGGATTAAACGTTTGCCACCGCCAGCAACATTATCTTTTGATAGGATAAACTTTCCATCTGGTGTGGAATACATATAAGGGTTGTCGTTTGCTACAAATAAATATTTTGATGAAGATCTTGCAAAACCAAGAATACCCCACATGCCAGATGTGTGATTAATATTGTTTGGGAAATACCATACTTGACTGCCTTCACTACTGAAATAATCAATATCAAGACGTGTTGAACTTGGTGTAAATGCGAGTGCTACTACTCTGCTACCTGTGGAATTCCAGTTGGTACTAATGCGACCTACTGCGTAACCACCAAGCATTGCAGGAATGCGAACACCTGTAACGTTTTTACCCTCTTCGGTGTATCCATTGATTTGAGCAAGTATATCATTACCACGATTAAATGTGGTGTAGTCAAACATATTGTCACTATCATGCCACACTATTTCGGTATCGGCATTTTTGTTTGTGAAAGTATCTGCTGGTGCAGTAAAAGTATCATATGGTTTTTGCATATGAGTAATGTTTGTGTTTTTAAAGGTGTTTGCACTAATACTTTGAATTGTGGTAGGAAGTACCACTGCGCTCAAAGATGGCATGCTAGTAAAACAACCAGCACCAATATGTGTTACTCCTTCTGGGATTACAATAGATGTAAGATTTGCACATCCATAGATTGAATAATCTTCAATGCGACTAATGCTATTTGATAATTTTACTAGTTTTACACCACCATTATTTGCTAAGAAATAACCATCGATACGTGTAACACTATCTGGCAAAATTACTTCTTCTACTGAAGATGTGTCTGCCAAGAATAAGTTACCAATAGTTTTAAGAGTGCTTGGGAAATTGATTTTGGTTAAGTTATTCATGCCAATCATGGCTGCATTGGAAATACGCTCTACACCTTCTGGAATTGTAAATTCGCCAGTAAGACTACGTGGAGCAAGAACAAGTGTTTTCATGTCTTTTGTGTAAAGAACATTATCTACCACTGTGAAATATGGGTTCGCTGCATCGCAATCTATATATTGCAAATTCTTAGAATGAATTAAGTATCCATACGCAGCATCGCTTGTGCTACCAAAATATTGTAAGTTTTTAGGAATGTTTAAATATTTGAGCGCAGAACAATTGCGGAAAGCATTATACCAGATTGTAGTTAAGCTTTCTGGTAGTTGGATGTATTGCAAAGAATACATGCTAAAAGCGCCTTCTTTAATTGTTGTAACTTGGGAATTGGATGCAAAGTAAACAGTTTTTGCTGATTTTGATGCAAATGCATTGTTGCCAATTGTTTTAACTGGGTTGCCACCAATGTAGCTAGGAATTACAAGACCATCAAGTGCAGCATAGTCATCTTTCAAACCTGTGATTGTAACAGTGCTTGTGGAAGAATCTACTTCATAGTTGTAAACTTGGGTCCAATCTTCAATAGATGCTGCAGCAATTGTGTGCACTGCACTATTTTCAGGACTTGTGTAATGCGTAGTAAACGCAAAAACACTTATGACGGATGCAACCATCATAAGTATGCCTAGTAAGTAATATTTTGTTTTATTTAGTGGAGTCATTTTTGTAATCTTGTTTCCCATAATCCAACTTTCCCATTAGTCAAAAATTATTTTGCGCGCGATTTGTAAATTTATTTATTTATAAATAAAAATACCTCGTTCGTTTTCATTATACACAAAGTGTATGCTCTCACGCAAACAAATTGACAATGTTTTCCAAAAAATGACAAAGAAAATTCATATATTTAATAAATAAAAAAGACACCTAAAAGGTGTCTTATCATAACCTTAATTACTCTGATTTTTTGGTTTTACGTGCTTTTTTTGGTTGTTCTTGGGTAATTACAGGCTCTTCTGCTCTGCCAACAGATGCTGCTTCCATAACATTGCCATTTTCGTCCAAAGTTACGATTTGCTTATCATCCAAACCAAAGATTGCATTGATGTGAAGTTGTTGATAACTCTTTCTCTCGCCTTCACCTGTTTCTAGTAAAACAATTTTACCATCTGTAGTTTCGGTAACGCTAACAACAGTGCCATATAGACCGCCATATGTTTTTACCTTTGCACCTTTCACAATTTGGTCATTAAGGTTTTTGCGGTATTCATCATCTTTTTTCTTTCTTGAAAAACTCATGACAAGCATTACTGCGATGACTGCTACCAACAATATAATTAAGAACCATTGACTTTGCCAAAAATTTGCTAATAATAAACTCATAATTTGCTCCTTGATTGCTAATTTTTACGCAATTAGTATATCAATAATTTAAATATTTGCCAAACAATTTATTGTAAAATATTGTCAAAAATAAAAGATAAGATATTGTTAATCATCAATTTAAAAGACGTTGAATAATATCGCATTAAAAAATACAAAAATTAGAGTTACGTAGTAACTCTAAAATTTAAATTATTTTTTCTTGTTATTTCTTTCGTCACCCAAAATTTCGCCGTCATAATGTACGCCTAGTTCGTATGATGGCTCTCCTATTTTTGCCAAATATTCACGTTTGAAATCTAGGTATCTATCATTGCGGATTGCATCTTTTGCTTGCTCCATTAAGTGAGTGAGATAATGAATATTGTGCAAACTAAGTAATCTTCCACCCAAAATCTCATTTGTATTTACAAGATGACGCAAATATGCGCGTGTGAAGTTACGGCAACAATAGCAATCACACTCACTATCTAGTGGTGAAAAATCTTCTTTGTATTCTGCATTACGAATAACAACCTTACCAGTAGATGTAAATGCTGTACCATTACGAGCAATACGTGTAGGAAGCACGCAATCACACATATCAACCCCACGCATAATTGATTCTAGCAAGCAATCTGGTGAGCCAACGCCCATTAGATAATGTGGAACGTCCTTAGGAAGTAAATCTTTTGTTGTTTCAAGTAGTTCATACATTAATGGCTTTGGTTCGCCTACGCTAAGGCCACCAATTCCAACGCCATATTTAATGTATGGAAGTGTGCGTTTGACACTTTCAATACGTAAATCTTTGTAAAAATTGCCTTGTACTATTGGAAAAAGCGCTTGTGTCTGAACATTGTGTGCCTTATAACATCTATCAAGCCAGCGCAAAGTACGATTCATAGCACGCTCACTATCTCTATAACTTGTGCCCCATGTGGTGCATTCGTCAAATGCCATAATGATATCGGCACCAAGTGCTTCTTGTATTTCCATATCATATTCTGGCGTAATGTAGTGTTTTGCACCACTAATGTGACTGCGAAATTATACGCCATCTTCGGTGATTTTACGCAATTTTGACAAGGAAAAAACTTGGAATCCACCACTATCGGTAAGAATTGGTTTATCCCAATTTTGAAATTTGTGCACGCCACCAGCTTTTTTAACTAACTCATGGCCTGGACGTAAAAACAAATGGTATGTATTATTAAGTATAATTTGTGCACCAGCTTGCTTTACTTCTTCTGGCGTGAGAGATTTGACAGTTGCTTGCGTTCCCACGGGCATAAATACAGGTGTTTCAATATCACCATGAGGCGTGTGTAAAACACCAATACGTGCACCCGATTGGGCACACACATGCTTTACCTCATAACTAAAATAATCTTTTTTTGTAGCCATATTTTATTCCTTCTTATATTAGTAAAGTTGCATCGCCAAATGAGAAAAATCTATATTTTTCATTTACTGCAACCTTGTACATATTTAATGTTTCTTCCACCCCAATAAATGCACTAACTAGCATAATTAGCGTACTTTCTGGTAAGTGGAAATTAGTAATTAATCCATCGACTGCTTTAAATTTGTAACCCGGATAAATAAAGATACTTGTATCTTTAGCGCCACTATGAACAATACCTGAATCATCTGCGAATGATTCTAACGTGCGAATACTAGTTGTACCACAAGCAATAATTCTACCACCCTTTGCTCGTGCATCATTTATTAACTTTGCAACCTCTGGTTTTATCTCAATCCACTCGGTGTGCATATGGTGTTCCAAGATATTGTCAGTACTTACAGGACGGAATGTTCCAAGGCCCACATGCAAATCAACGCGCGCTATAATAACGCCCATATTTTCAAGTTTTTTTAATAATTCAGGTGTGAAATGCAAGCCCGCAGTTGGTGCTGCCGAACTGCCTGGTTTATTAGCATAAACGGTGTTATAACGTTCTTTGTTTTTTAGTTTTTCGTGAATATATGGTGGAAGTGGCATGCTTCCAACTTTATCTAATTCTGCCTCAAATACCCCATCATAATGAAATTCAACAATCTTACCACCAGCAACTTCTGTATCTTGCAACACTGTGCAAGCTAAATTATCACTAAAAGTGATAACTACACCATTTTTTGCTCGTTTTGCAGGTTTACATAATACTTCCCATTTATCTAATTCTGCACGTTTTAATAACAATACTTCTATATTCGCACCAGTATCAACTTTGGTGCCATATAGCCTTGCAGGTATAACTTTTGTATCATTTATCACTAAACAATCGCCGGGCTTAAAATACTCGGCGATATCGTGAAAAATACGATGTTCTATTGACTTTGTATCTTTATGATACACCAACATTCTTGAACTATCACGTGGCTCCACAGGAGTTTGAGCAATGAGTTCTTGTGGCAAATCATAGTAATATGTGTGTGTGTTTAAAATATCCAAAATTTACCTACTTATAGCTATATTTTAAAGTTTTGCATACTATTTGTTGTCATCAGAATCGATAAACATATTTAGGTATGCAAGCTTATCATTAGATAATTTTTTACCAAGATGCTTATATGCATTTGGAAGTGCAACTCTACCTCTTGGGGTGCGTGCAATAAATCCAAGTTGAATTAGATATGGCTCATACACATCTTCAATAGTATTTGCATCTTCTCCAGTGGCAGCAGCAAGTGTATCAAGACCTGCTGGGCCACCATGGAATTTATCTATAAGTGTTTCTAATACTTTTCTATCTGTGTAATCAAGACTCAAATCGTCTACTTCAAGAGCAGCAAGTGCTTGGCGAGCAAGTTCTACATCAATCTTGCCACTACCCTTTACTTCTGCAAAGTCACGAAGACGTTTTAGAAATCTATTTGCTATGCGTGGGGTTCCACGACTGCGTTTTGCTAGCTCCATAGCAGCTTCTTCATCAATGTTAACATTTAGTATGCCTGCGCTGCGTTTAATAATTGTACAAAGTTCTTGAACTGTGTACATTTCTAGCCTACATACTACGCCAAATCTATCACGAAGTGGGCCTGTAAGTGCACCCGCCTTAGTCGTTGCACCAATTAATGTAAATGGTTGCAATTTTAGGCGCATTGTGCGTGCTGATGGACCTTTACCCAAAATAAAATCTAGTGCGTAATCTTCCATGGCAGGATATAGAACTTCTTCTACTGAACGTGGAATGCGATGAATTTCATCTATAAATAGCACATCATGTTTATTTAAGTTTGTAAGAATACTTGCCAAATCTGCCACTTTTTCTATTGCAGGACCAGATGTTATTTTAATTTGCACACCAAGCTCGTTTGCAATAATATGAGCAAGTGTGGTTTTACCAAGACCTGCTGGACCATATAAAAGCACGTGATCTAGGGCATCATCACGCTTTTTTGCTGCTTGAATATAAACTTCTAGGTTATTCTTAATCTTTTCTTGGCCAACATATTCATCCATTGTGGTAGGACGCAAACTATTTTCTACATCTACCTCTTCTGGTGCCTTTGTAGAGCTAATAAATCTCTCGTCAAATTCTTCTTCCATGATTACCCCCTACGCCTTAATGCAGTTGTAATAATTTCTTCCGTACTCATGCCAACAGTTGCAATGCTCTTAACTAGATTAATTGCTTCCATGCGACCAAGTCCCATGCCTGCCAATACATCTATTGCCTCATCGATTACAGAAGATGAAATTGGTGTTGTAAGTTCTGTTTGAACAATTTCAATACCATGAATATCGCCCATGTGTTCTTTTAATTCCACAATGATGCGTTCTGCTGTCTTTTTACCAAGACCTTTAACTTTGCTAAGTGTCTTTACATCGCCAGTTGTTACTGCCATTACAAGCTGGCTTGGAGTCATGCCAGAAAGAATACCACTTGCCATTTTTGGACCAACACCAGAAACAGTAATAAGCTCCATAAATACGGCCTTTTCTTGCTTTGTGGCAAAACCATATAGGCACATTGCATCTTCACGCACTTGGAAATAGGTGAACACGCTAGCAACAGTGCCAACATCTCCCAATGCCTCGTATGTGAAATATGAAATGGTGAGCTCGTAACCAACACCATTGCAATCTAATACCAAATAATTTTCGTCTTTTTCTACTATTACACCTTTTAAAAATGCGTACATTATTTACCTACCTAATATTTGTTCCACTAAGGAATGTGTTTGTTTGTGCATGTGTGAGTGCAGCTGCCAATGCGTCTGCTGCGTCATCTGGCTTTGGAATTGATTTTAAATTCAAAATAGCAGTAACCATATATTGCACTTGTTTCTTTTCTGCTCTACCATTACCTGTAAGAGCCTGCTTTATTTGTAGTGGACCATATTCATATAATTTGTCACTACCAAGTTTTTGAGTGGCTGCAAGTAGTATTACACCACGCGCCATAGCAACATTGATAGCTGTTTTTTGGTTGTTTTGGAAAAATAACTCTTCCATAGCAAACTCTTGTGGTTTGTATTTATCAATTAATGCATTTACACCATTGTAATAATATCCCTTAATTTTCTTAGCAACTGTAAGCACCATTCCAGCAAATGACCAAACCAAGAAGAATGTTGCTGCTGCTCCAAGTATTATTGCAACAGGAAAATCTGTAATTGCAATTAATCTACTAGGACAGTTTTTAGGAAAGTATGGAATGAATTGTCAATATATAACTAAAAATCAAACTCCAAGAGACGTTTATTC
>JAGCSP010000054.1 GCA_017964105.1 Clostridia bacterium
ACCTATGTGCTGCAAGTAATTGATTAATGCATGCACTAATTGATTTTGCCTTGCTGCTACCATGTGCTTTTACTATTAGTTTTTTGCAACCAAGCAATACTGCTCCACCTTTATTATTATAGTCAAGTGCTTTTTTAAGATTCTTAAACACTCTACCCATGAATATTACACCAACTTTTGCCCAAAAAGATGCCTTAATCTCCCTTTTCATAAGGCCAAGCATTTGCAAAACAGAACCTTCTGTTGCTTTAAGCAACACATTTCCTGCAAATGCATCTGCTACAACTACATCATAACTGCCACTGAGCAAATCTCTACTTTCCATATTGCCCACAAAATTAATTTCTTTGCAGTTACTAAGAAGACCATAAACTTCTTTTGTCAATTCGTTACCTTTTTCTGCTTCTGTACCAACATTTACTAATGCAACTCTTGGATTTTCTACACCAAGCACGCATTTACTGTATGCACTTGCCATAATGGCGAAATGTACTAAGTTTACTGGCTTACAATCCATATTTGCGCCACTATCTACAAGCACTACACTGCCACCATCAACAGTTGGTAATATTGGGCTACATGCAGGGCGACTAACACCTGGAATACGTCCAATTTTTAAAAATCCACCTGTAAGAACTGCACCTGTTGAACCAGCAGAAAGTAATCCTACATAATCTTCACTATTTTTAAGTGTATCAAATGCCTTAACAAGTGAACTATCCTTCTTTGTCCTAATTGCGACTGTAGGTTGATCATTATTTGTAATCACATCTCGCGCATCAAGAATATCATATCTACCCTCTAGTTTTAGTCCCTTTAACTCTTTTTTACCAAGTTCTTTCATGATAGATGCAACTTCTTCGCTAATAACTTCTTCTTTACCTGTGAAAGTAACAAATAAGTCGTCATTATTTTTCAATCCAATAAGTGCACCTTTTACTATTTCATGTGGAGCATTATCCCCACCAAATGCATCAACTAAAATTTTTATCATTATATTTCTCCTAATGTATGTATATGTTATACCACATAAAAATAAAAATGTAAATCAAACAAAAAAGATAGGTGTAACCTATCTTTATAGTTTAAGATTAAGCATTCTTCTTTTCTTTTTCTACAACAACTTTTTGCTCACCATCATAGTAACCACATTTTGGACATACTCTGTGATTTTGTTTAAGTTCGTGGCAATGTGGGCATTCAGAAATAGAAGGTGTAGAAATCTTCCAATTTGCTTTTCTTGAATTACGCTTTGCTTTTGAAGTTTTACCCTTAGGTACCATATCGCACCTCCTAAATTATTTTTATCGCTTTGCAATTATAATGCATATAGCTATTTTTGTCAATTATATTTTTATAAAATTAACGACTTTTTACAAGTTTAGCTGTTTGTTGAGCAATTACTAATTCCTCATTTGTAGGTATTACAAATACCTTTACTTTAGAACCTTCAGCAGAAATATCTAATTCTTCGCCTCTAGAATTGCCCCAGTTTTTATCGTGATCCACTTTAATTCCTAAGAATTCAAGGCCTTCTGTTACTTGTTCTCTTAGTTCTGGTGTGTGTTCACCGCAACCTGCAGTAAATACAATTGCATCTACCCCACCAAGAATTCCGATGTACGCACAAATATATTTTTTAATTCTGTGGCAATACATATCGAATGCAAGACGAACATCTGGACGAGACAAATTTTCAGTAATATCACGCATATCTGCCATGCCACCAGTAAGACCATATAGTCCGCTTGTTTTATTTAGCATTTTAAGGACTTCACTAACAGTTTTGTTATCTTTATTACAAATATATTCAATAACTGCAGGGTCAAGATCTCCACTACGCGTATTCATAATTATACCTTCAAGCGGTGTAAATCCCATTGATGTATCAAAACTCTTACCATTTTTCACCGCAGTGATACTTGCACCACTACCAATATGGCAAGATACTAAATTGATATTTTCAGGTTTTTGACCAAGCATTTTGGCAGCCCTTTGGGTTACATAGTAGTGTGATGTACCATGAGCACCATATCTACGAATTTTGAATTCATCATAATAACGTGTAGGAATTGCATATTTATATGCAAATTCTGGAATTGACTTGTGGAAACCAATATCAAACACTGTAACATTTGGTGTGTTTGGACATACTTGCATGCATGCTTCAAGGCCTGCAATTGCACCTGGCACATGAAGTGGTGAGAAATCAACTTTTGTTTTAAAATCTTCCAAAATCTCAGGTGTCACAATGCATGGATCAAAATAACTTTCACCAACGTTAACTACTCTGTGACCAAAAGCTTCAATTTCCTTTACATCTTTAATGACACCAACATTTTTGTTTGTAAGTGTACCAAGCACAAGTTCAATAGCTTGTGTGTGATTGTAAATTGGCTTATCAAAAATATTTTCTATGCCGTTTGCTTTGTAACGCAAAAAGCTACCTTCTTCACCAATACGCTCCACATTACCTTTTGCATACACTTCTTCTGTTTTGGTATCAATAAATTGAAATTTCAAACTACTGCTACCTGCATTAATAACTAATACTTTCATTTATTTTCTCCTTCTATTGCTGTTGCCGCAATTATTAAAACTATTTCATCCTTATTTGCGCCTCTGCTAATATCATTTACTGGGCGTCTCAATCCTTGAATTAGTGGACCAATAGCTTTGTATCCACCAAGTTTGCTTACTAATTTATATCCTATATTCCCGCTATCGAGATTTGGGAATATAAATGTATTTGCAACATTTATTAATTTGCAATCTTTAAACTTTAATTTTCTAGTTACACTATCAAGTGCGGCATCAACTTGCATCTCTCCATCATAACTAAAATCAACCTTTTCTCTACGCAATAATTGCACTGCATCACGCACTTTTTGTGCACTGTCACCTTTGCCACTACCATTGGTGGAATAAGACAATAAGGCAATGTTTGGGTCAACACCAACATACTTTTTGACAGAAAGTGCCGTTTGTTTGGTTATTTGAACTAATTCACTTGCATTTGGATCAAGGTTCAAAGCACAGTCTGACATTGTGATAACATTCCCATCTTTTACTAAAAACATTACACTACTTACAAGACCACCTTCGACCTTACCTTTGATTATTTGAAGTGCTGGACGCAACACGTCAGATGTGGAATTTTCTGCGCCAGCAGTCATACCATCAGCGTATCCTAGTTCCACAAGCATTGTGCCAAAATACAATTCATTAGCAACAAGCTTTTGAGCGTCATCTAGTGTTACACCTTTTTCTTTGCGTTTTTCATATAATGTGTTTGCAAGTGTGGGTATTAGATCACTACTAGTTATGTCAATTACCTTGATACTATCACCATTGTCGTATTTATTTAAGTTTGATGACTTTGCTAGCAGAATGACTTTTACAATCCCTTTCTCCGCACATTCAAGTCCAGCAGCAAGTACCCTTTCAGAATATTCTGCTTCTGGCAATACAATTGTTTTTTGTAGTGCGCTTGCTTTGGCAATAATTGTGGCTTCAAAACTATTGTGTAAAGCTGTCATAATCGTTCCTTTTATTTAAAATTATTTGCTTTAATAAGCACATATATTGTATAATGTTATTGTCTAAAAAATTGACTTTAATCATTACACAAAATATGATACTATATTTTTTGAAATAAGTAAAATAATACAGGGGTATAATCATGAAAATATGTGCTATTATTTGTGAATACAATCCATTTCATTATGGTCATTTGCGCAATATGCAAGAAGCAAAAGAAAAATCTAAAGCAGATGCAGTAATGTGCATCCTTGGTGGCAACTTTACACAACGTGCAGAGCCAGCAATAGCTAATAAATATGTTAGAGCAACTATGGCGCTAGAAGCAGGTGCCGATATTGTAGTGCAATTGCCTACAGCATATGCATGCTCTTCGGCAGAAATATTTGCACTTGCAGGTGTAAAAATCGCCAATAGTTTTAGCAATGTTACACACTTAGCATTTGGTTGTGAATCTGAAAACCATGCCATACTCCAAGAAGTAGCTTCATACCTTGCAAAAGAACCCAAAGAATACAAAGAAGCACTTGCTAAATATTTGGAACTAGGTAACTCAATGGTGTTGTCAAGACAAAAGGCAATTGAAGAACTAATTAAGAATGGCAAAGCACAATTTAGCCAAATTACAGAAACTATGGAATTATTACAAAAACCAAACAACATTCTTGCAATTGAATACCTAAAAGCCTTGATTAATACAGATAGCAAGATTGAGCCTGTATTTATCACACGTGGTGAAAGTGAACATCACAGCGAAGACGTGAATGGTAAAGACACATCTGCCACAGCAATAAGGGCACGCCTACAAAAAAGCGAAAAAGTTAAAAAAATCAAAAAACTTGTTCCAAAAAGTACATACAATATTCTCAAAGAAGAAATCAAAACTTTTGGACTACCAGATCAAGAGTTGTTTAACAACTTATGTATGTATGTATTAAAAACAAGCACCGCGGAAGATTATTTAAAAGTATTTGACATAAACGAAGGCCTTGAAAATAGATTTGTAGAAGCATGCAAAGACATTAAAGATTTAAATGATCTTTTGCTAGAAGTAAAAAGTA
Organism: Clostridia bacterium; assembly: GCA_017964105.1. GTDB lineage: Bacteria > Bacillota > Clostridia > Christensenellales > UBA1242 > UBA11490. The sequence goes on from JAGCSP010000054.1 coordinate 4,602, forward strand.
AACGTTACACTTACACAAGATTAAAAAGAATTGTGCTTAGAATGTTGCTTGGCATACAAAAGGATGTAATTGAAAGCATTTACTCAATAGATAAATTACCATACATAAAAGTTTTGGGATTTAATAGCGAAAATAATACACTATTATCAGAAGTAAATGCCAATACAAACCTAATTATTCGTAATAGTAATGTTGTAGAAAAACCAAGCAAACTATATAAAGAATTAGCTGCTATTGAGGATAGAAGTAACGTTGTATATAACCTATTATTAAAGAAAAGCAAAGGCACACCAAAATACTCACCAGATTTACTCACAAAAACCATTAAGTTATAATAAAAAGCACGAAACTATTCGTGCTTTTTTGTTTGTTTTAGTTTAATACCATTTTTTGCAAGAACTTTTAGTATTTGTGGCATTGCATCAATTGTAGCAAGTCTACCCTTTTCTATAATATCTTCTGTAGATTCTTTATGAAACACATATTGCTTATGATCTTTTAAGTCCGGCGTGATAATCACATCACATGGCTCATTTGGTGTTTGCAATTTTTGAATTTGTTGTTGCATTATGAGCAGTGATTGTGTAACAGAGCCAAATAACGAATTTACATTTTCATCAAAAATTGACTTTGATATTACATCCACGGCAATAATTACATCATAGCCCATATTCTTTGCAATATCACATGCCATATTATCAAGTATTCCACCATCAACTAGTGTCATGCCTTGATATTTAACAGGTGCAAATACAGCAGGCACACTCATTGAACTACGAACAGCAGTAATCAAATTGCCACTTTTGAATACATGTGTAGAGCATGTGAGAAGGTCTACGGCATTGCATACAAAAGTAATTGGCAAATCTTCAATATTCTCATATTTGTATACCGGTTTTAAAAATTTAGTAATTCTTGAACCTGAAAGCAATCCTTTGAGATTAACATTAAAATCGTACATCTTGCTCATTTTCATGCTTGTGCTAAGTTCTGTGAGTTCTTGCACACTTTTACCAGCAGCAAAACCTGCTCCAACAACAGCACCCATTGACGTGCCCACAATACAATCAATTGGCACATTATTTTTTTGCAATATATCAATTACACCAATATGAGCAAAACCAAGTGCTCCGCCACCACCAAGCACAAGTGCTACTTTTTTTGTTTTCATAAACACCCCTATTATAATCATATAATAACATAAAATGACCAAAAGCAATAAAAAATTTAGTATATTTTATAGTAATTCTTTAATATTTATTGTGATATGTGCAATTATCACAATGTATTTACTAAACCCAAACGAATATATTGCAGCGGGCGTAAATGGACTGAATGTATGGGCTTATAAATTGGTTCCTACACTATTGCCTTTTATGATATTCACAAAATTGTTGATAACTACAGGGATACCTGACATATTTGGAAACACATTATCAAGATATACCACCAAAATATATGGCGCGCCAGGATGCGGTAGTTATGTGTACATACTTTCAGCACTTTCAGGTTATCCAATGAACGCAAAACTGATATGCGACTTATATAACTGCAATAAAATAAATACTATGGAAGCAAAACAAATATTTTCATTTACTTCTACTTCTGGCCCTACGTTTATTATTGCCACAATTGGTATTGCTATATTCAACAATTTTAAGCTTGGAATACTTGTGCTAATTTGTCATATGATTGGTACTTTATTTAATGGACTATTATATAGAAAAAAGTTGAATAATAACAATAATTTATTAGTTAAAACTAATAACTATGACACACAAAGTATTGTTGGCGATAGCATAAATAGCATGCTAATGATTTGTGCTTATATAATAATTTTTTTCATTCTTATTACCATGCTAAATAATACAAATTTTTATAATTTGATTATACATTTTATTTCAACTTTATTTAACGCAGACGCAAGTGTTGTTACCTCATTACTTAATGGCTCTGTAGAAATTACGCGTGGATGCATTGACCTAGCAAACTGCGCTGTTGGATTTGATACTAAGGTTATAGTTTTGACTGCAATAATTTCATTTGGTGGACTATCAACAATCATGCAATCTTACTCATTTGTAAAACGCGCCGGCATAAAATTTGGCAATATTCTTCTTATGAAATTTACACAATGCATTATTTCTACAATAGTTGCAATAGCACTTTTATTGATATTTTAATATACACAAAAAAATGGCTTATTTAAGCCATTTTTATTTGTAATAAAATTCAATAAGATGATCTTTGAAATTTTCATAATATGGACGCAAATATTTATTTTTTGCAGTCATATATTCTAGTGGAATACATAATGCATTAATAATGCGCAAATTCTCAATTTCTATTGCGTCTTCTAGCGCTCTAATCACTATTAAAATTTCTTCTTTTAGATCTTTCTTTAATTTGGTACTGCTATCTGTTGCACCATACAATTCATTGATTGAACGAAGGAGATTTGCATATAAAATCTTTTGGTCAGAAGATTGTTCTAATGTTAATTGTTCTTCTAGTTCTTCAACTTCTTCACCATCTTCTTCTGGTAATTCATTGCCATCTGAATCAACTCCAAGCAAATTCATTACTGAATTTTTAAATGGAACTAGTACATTTATACTAAAATTGCTGTAGCTAATATTATAACCATCAGGGCTAAAGAAATTTTCGTTTACAAAACTTTGCAAATTAATTTTACCTTTATCTACTTCTAGTAAAAAGCAAAATACTAGTGCCACTATTCTACGCTCTTCAGTAGGTAACACAAAATAACCACCATTTACCCTATTTGCACTAAGTGCAGTTTGAAATTCAGAATTAAAATTAAAGTGAACAAGGCACTTTGCAAACATGTCATATAATAATTCGGATTTTGCAATACTTTTGAGAATTCTGGCAATTTTTACATCACTAAGAATAAATCTGCCATCAATCATCTCATCACATGCATTAAAAAAATCTTTTAAGTTTTCCTTCTCTTCTGCTGTAATCATAAAGCTTACCTCAATAATAGTATAAATATTTTTATTACATATGGCAAATAAAATACGCGAGAATAAATATAATAAATATTTATTTAATGTACAAAAAAAATGCATTGTGCTATAATGAAAATGCATTTAGGAGAAAACTAGAAATGGATTTTACACCAGATAGTACGGTTAACAAATTAAAATTGCTATTTATTCTAGATAAGATGGAAATTCCACTAACAGAAAATAGTATTATAGATATTTGCACCAGTAGAAACGACTGGCTCAATTACATGGATTGCAAAGATTTACTATGGCAACTAATAGAAGTAGGATTTGTGTATAAAACAAATGGTGAAAGTGACGATGAAATTCGCTACGGAATTACTTATGATGGTAGAAATTGCTTAAGTCATTTTTACAATAGGATTCCGCAAAGTTTACGTGAATCCATGACAACTTTTGCAAAAGAAAACCGCATGAACTTTAAGCGTAGCCAAGAATATGTGAGTGAATACTTTAAAAATCCAGATGGCTCACACACTGTTGTGCTAAAAATAAAAGAGCCTATGATACCTCAAAGTTTGCTTGAAATAAAGATTAAAGCACCAACAAGACACTCAGCTGTTCTTACATGTAAAAAATGGAAAGATAAAGCACCAAATATATTTGAATACTTATATGATTCAGTGATAGATAGCTAAAAAAATAACACCACAATGGGTGTTATTTTTTTAATCCTTTCAATGTTGTTTCAAACTCTTGTTTTAGTGCTTGATATTTTATAACTTTTTCACGTTCTTCTTCCACAAGGTTTGCAGGTGCTTTTGCAACAAATCCTGCATTATTTAGTTTGCCATTTGCGCGAGCAATTTCTGCATCACACTTTGCAATTTCGTGTACAAGACGCTCTATTTCTTCTGCCACATTTATAATGTCATCCATTGGCACAAACACTTTTGCAAGTGTACCGACAACAACTTTTGAATTTGGCATTTCTTCTACTTCAACCAAACTTACACTACTTGCTGTGCATAGTTTTTGCAATATTGCTAGTTCACGCTTTACAAATGCTTTGTCTTTTAGTGGTAACACAAACAAATTAATTTTCTTATTGTCTGCCACACCACTCTCAGCACGCATATTGCGCACTAATCTAACTAAACTACGCAATTCGTCAAAGCGTTTTGCATCCACCTTATGACTTAACTCTTTTGAATATTCTGGGAATGCACTAAGCATAATTGTTTCTTCATGCATTGGCAATTCTTGGTAAATTTGTTCTGTTACAAATGGAATGAATGGATGCAAAAGTTTTAGCAATGTTGTGAGAACAAATACTAGTGTACTTGCGGTGCTTTCTGGATATAATTCCATGTTTACTTTGCTAATTTCAATATACCAATCGCAGAACTTTGTCCAGAAGAAATCATATAATTCGCTTGCAGCCATACCAATATCATATTTATCAAACTTGTGATTTACACTCTTAGTTAGTTCATTAATTTCATTTACTATCCACTTGTCTGCATCGGATAGATTCACATCTGAAAGTTTCTTAACTTTTTTACCTTCTATCGCATGAAGCACAAATAAACTTGCGTTCCAAACTTTATTGATAAAGTTTCTATTCAATTCCACTTTCTTTTCGCTAAATCTGCTATCCATATCAATGGAAATACCATTAAATAGTGAGAATCTCAAAGTGTCTACGCCATATTTATTGATGATTTCTATTGGGTCCACACCATTCCCTAATGACTTACTCATTTTTCTACCATCGTCTGCTTTGACAATACCATTGATGAGCACTTCACGGAAAGGAATTTCACCAACATATTCTAGTGAACTAAATATCATACGTGCTACCCACAACTGAATAATATCTTGGGCAGTAACCATAACATCTGTAGGATAGAAATATTCTAATTCTGGTGTTTTATCTGGGAATCCAAGTGTGCTAAATGGCCACAATGCACTACTAAACCATGTATCAAGTGTGTCTGGGTCTTGACTTAAATGTGTGCTACCACATTTTGCACACTTTACTGGATCTGTAAGTTCGCACATTTCGTGACCACACTCATCACATGTGAAAACAGGGATTCTGTGGCCAGACCATAATTGGCGACTAATGCACCAGTCTTGTACATTTTTCATCCAATGTAAATAAATCTTTTTGTAACGTTCTTCAACAAAATGAACTTTGTCTTCCTCTACTACTTTGATTGCAGGTTTTGCAAGTTCACTCATTTTTACATACCATTGTGGACTAATCATTGGCTCAATTACTGAATGGCAACGTGAGCAATGGCCAACATTGTTGTCATAATCTTCAATCTTTACAAGATTTCCAGATTTTTGCAAATCTTCTACCATTACTTTACGTGCTTCGTATCTGTCCATGCCTGCATATTTGCCAGCATTTTCATTCATCTTTCCATCAAGACCAATTACAACGATTTTTTCTAATCCATGGCGTGTGCCAACTTCAAAGTCATTTGGATCGTGCGCTGGTGTAATTTTAACAACACCAGTACCAAATTCCATGTCTACATAATGGTCGGCAATAATAGGAATTGGCCTGTTAACTAATGGTAAAATTACGTTTTTGCCAACCAACTTTTTGTAACGTTTGTCTTTTGGATTAACTGCAACTGCTGTGTCGCCAAGCAATGTTTCTGGCCTGGTGGTTGCTAGTTCAATGAAATCGTTAGTGCCTTCTATTTGATAGCGTAAATGCCACAAATGTCCATGATTTGGTTCAAACTCCACTTCGATGTCAGAAATACTTGTTTTACATGTTGGGCACCAGTTAACTATGCGTTTACCACGATAAATGTATCCTTTTTTGTATAACCTTACAAAAACTTCTCTTACTGCACGGCAATTTTGTTCGTCCATAGTAAAGGCAACTTTTGACCAATCGCAACTATAACCCATGCGTTTAAATTGGTTCATGATTGTGTCTTTGTAAAGTGTATACCATGCTTGAATATGTTTACCAAACTCTTCTCTGCCGATATCTTCTTTATTCAAACCTTCTTTGCGCAATTTCTCTACTACTTTTGCTTCAGTTGCAATGGCGGCATGGTCAGTACCAGGCAACCACAATGCCTCAAAACCTTGCATGCGTTTGCGTCTGATGATTATATCTTGAATTGTTTGTTGAAATGCATGCCCCATGTGAAGTTTGCTGGTAATGTTTGGTGGTGGCATAATAATAGTAAATGGTGTTTTCTTTTTATTGACTTTTGCATAAAAATAGTTTTTGTCGAGCCAATTTTGATAAATTTGCTCTTCAAAAACTAATGGATTGTATTTTTTTTCCATAATTCAAATTAGTCCTTACATAAGTATCATAATTAAAGCTGCTACAAACAATAAAACGATTGCAATAACTTTAATGGTAATAAGTACTCTATCCTTATCGTTTATTTCATTTGTTTTGCGAATTACTCTTGCAATTCTGCGTGCAAGAACGCCGAGCGCAAGACCAACAACTGCCAAGCTTAATGCGATAATAACAGGAGTCCAAGAAATCCACTCTACAAATTCGTCAAAAACGCCAAGTAACATACTGCTCATACAATGTACCTCTCTTTAAGTTAGTACTATTATAGCAAATATATTTTTAAAATACAAGTATGTAATATACTAAACTTGCACTATTACAAAAAAATCCACTACTATTAAGTAGTGGAATTATCTACGTTATTTAACAATTTTATTTGCAATTGTGTTATCTACAATTTTATTAAATTCTACTGTAGTGGTAAGAGTACCTGACTCAGTAAGAATTTCAATTAAATTATTAAAACTTTGCTCAGTCATTACAGGTGTTGGATTCCAAGCATTTATTCTTGTATATGACACCACTGCTGCCTTAATGCTTGCTTTGGAACTTGTATTGAACGATGGATACAATGCTTCCACAACATCATCTACCGTTGTAGTGGAACTAGTCATAAAGTCATATGCTTTTTGTATTGCTCTAAGGAAACTTTCTAACTTGTCAGAATTCTTTGACAAATAGCTAGATGTAGTCATGAATGCAGTGTATGGCACACTACCAGCAATCTCACCAACTGATGCAAGAATATAACCTTTGCCTTGCGCCACAATATCACTTGCAAGTGGCTCAAATGCCGTTACAAAATCTGCTGTGCCACCAAGGAATGCTGCCGTGGTATTATTAAAGTCAATAGTTGTATTGAATGTAACGTTTTGCACACCTGCTTCACGCACAACATGCTCTAATGTCATTGCAGGCATACCGCCTGGTCTACCACCAATAATTTCTTTGCCTGACAAATCATTTAGTGTGAAGTTTTCAATGTTTTCTCTGCCAATAATGAATGAGCCATCACAGCGAGTTAGTTGACCAAATATCATAGGTTGATCTTTTTTGCCTTGTGCTGCTACATACACACTAGTTTCTGGACCAGCTAATATTACATCTGCTGCCCCGCTAACTAACGCCGTCATACTCTTATCGGAACCACCACCATTAGTAAGTTCGATAGTGAGCCCCTCCTCTTTAAAATAGCCCTTATTTATTGCAACATATAGTGGCGCATAAAAAATTGAATGTGTAACTTCATTTACGCGTATCACATTATCTTTTTTACCACAGCCCGTTATTGCAAATGAAAAAGTAAGTAATAAGGCCACCAAAAATAGTGAAAATTTTTTCATATATTTCCCTCCCAAAAATAAAAAATCACTATATTATCATATTGCAAAATTATTAAATTTGTTAATTTCACAAAAAAATAAAAAATTATAATATTATGAATTGTTATCAATTTAGATAATAACACAAATTTCTAAACTAAAAGGTGAACAAATGAAAGTACTACAGTTTAAAAATGTGTGTTTAAATTATTATAGTGACAAAGGCGAAACAGTTGCGCTAGAAAATGTAAATTTTGACGTAAATGAAGGCGAATTCGTGTCAATAGTTGGGCCATCTGGATGCGGTAAAACAACTATTTTGTCACTAATCTCAAAACTACTAACACCAACAAAAGGTAACATCCTTTTAAATGGTGTGGATATAACACAAATAAACAAAGACACAAAAGATAATTTTATTGGTTATATGTTTCAAAAAGACCAACTTTTTGAGTGGCGAACTATATTTAAAAATGTTACGCTTGGTTTGGAGATAACTCATCAAAACACACAAGAAAATATTGAATATGCAAATACCCTACTTAAAAAATATGGGCTATGGGAATTTAAAGATAAACACCCTCATGAATTGTCTGGTGGAATGCGACAGCGTGTGGCACTGATTAGGACATTGGTACTACACCCTAAAATAATGTTACTAGACGAAGCGTTTAGCGCACTTGATTTTCAAACACGAATTAATGTGTGTGATGACATACACACAATATTAAAGCAAGAAAATATCACATCAATTCTTGTAACGCATGATATAACCGAAGCTATTACCATGAGCGATAAAATAATAGTGTTATCAAATAGACCAGCTCATGTAAAGAATATTCATAAAATGAATTTTGATAAATCATTAACCCCATTAAAAAGGCGAGAAAGCGAAAATGTATCAAAATATTTTGATATCATCTGGAAGGAATTAAACAATGAAAAACAAGGAATTTAAGCCAAAATATAGCGATGGTTATATAAAATACATTCATGCTAAAAATAGAAGAAAAGCTATTATTTTATTCTTACAAATAGCCTTATTGATATCAATAATTGGCGTGTGGGAATTGCTTGCCAGGTTTGATGTAATAGACACTTTCATAATGTCTTGCCCAAGCAAAATTGCAAATAGAATTGTTACATTATTTGCTACTGGCAACATGCTACAGCATTCTTTAATTACATTGTACGAAGCAACTCTAGGATTTATTATTGCCACAGTTGCCGGCACAATGATTGCAATACTACTATGGAGTTTTGAAAATGTACGAAAAGTAGTTGAGCCATATATCATTGTTCTAAATAGTTTACCAAAAATAGCACTTGGCCCAATACTAATTATTTGGGTGGGAGTTGGTACTAAGGCAATTCTTGCCATGGATATATTAATTATGATTGTCATTACAATCATTAGCATGCTAAATGCATTTATTTCTGTTGATAAAGATAAAATAATGTTGCTAAAAAGTATGGGTGCAAATAAATGGCAAATTTTAACAAAACTAATACTTCCCCATTCCATACAAGAATTTGTATCTGTTTTAAAAATAAATGTAGGTCTCACTTGGGTAGGAACAATAATGGGTGAATACCTAGTAAGTAAAGCAGGTCTTGGATATCTAATTGTGTATGGCGGTCAAGTATTTGATATGGACTTAATTATGTCTAGCACAATAGTACTTTGCATACTTGCTGCACTAATGTACTTTGTTGTGGCAATGATTGAAAAACGCATACTCAATAAAAACAAAAGATAGTCGGTGCGACTATCTTTTGTTTTTTAAGTAGCAGTACAATACATCTATACAAAAAATAATTCCCAAAACTCCAAGCACACGATATAGATTTGTAACAATCCAAACAAATCCAAACATTGAAATAGATGCGCACACAGACAAAATTACTACTATGCATAGCAATTTATTGTCGCTATATATAGCCGATTTATCCATAAGAGAGTGTAGCGAGTCAATTAGCGTTGTGAGCAGTGCAAACCATACAACAATTTTAATGCAAACATTCAATATATAATTGGTATTAGCTAGTTGTAATATTGGCATACTTGCACTATCAACGCCCCTATTTATAATTGCACTACACATTATTATTATAAGTAGTGTTATTATAATTGTAGAGATAATTGAGGCAATTTTAATTTGTTTTTTTGTGTAATTTTTGCCAATGGAAAATAAAAACAGGCCCATTGTAAGCATATTAAAAAACAAGTAATTTATGGCAGATGGAATTCCATAAATAATGTTGTTATGAAATAGTGTTATTTGTCTTACTGAAGGAATACATGTAAGCAATATTATCACTAGCATAATAGGTACTAACACCGCACTAAATTTACTAACATTACCAATTCCGCCATAACAAATAATAATGGCGATAGCAATTGTAACTAAGTAAAGAACTACTCCACCAAGATTAAATGCACCCGCAAGCATACTAGATGTGATTACTATGGTTGCAAATGTACAAATTACACTTGTATTTATTTGTGTTTTGTTTTTAGCACAAAGCAAAAATATATTTAGAAAAATGTAAAACAGAACACCAAATAATATTGCCATTAAATACGCTGAATTGCCATAAGATACAAAATATGACGCAACTTCTCTACCACTACAAAATCCTGCGCCTATAAATGACCCAAGTATTAAGGCAATTAGTAAAAATGTTTTCATACAAAAATTGTATGTTTAGCAA
>JAGCSP010000055.1 GCA_017964105.1 Clostridia bacterium
CTTAAATGCACATGAACAAAAAGTTGCAGTGACATCAGACCTTGAAACACTTAAAGGTTATGATGCAAATAGTGAACTTGGACTAATTGTTCAAACAGTTGGTAAAAACCTTACTATGAAACATAATCAATTGCATGAGGTGTATGACTATTATTATGGTTACACAAGTTTTGCAAAAGATGTAAAGAGCAGTTCACAAAAAGCTGTGAATAAAGCAATTAGTGCATATTCTACCAATTTGGATACACTATCTGGTAAATTAGCAGAAGCAATTAAATATCACGATAGTATCTATGAATCTGGTGAACCTAGTTCGGCACAACTTAGTCAACTTAATAGTTATTATGAGTCAGTAAGAAATGCATTACTAAATACAAATAAATCACTTGCAGCATTAAATGATGAATTACAAAGTTTCGTTAAAACATATGTATTTGGTGGAGAGGCAGCATTTGACGTAAAAGCATGCGAACTAGATATACTTCAACAAAGTGTTAAATTTGCATTAGAAAATTTCACTGCAGATGCAGCAGCTAATGCAGAATACGATGACTCTGTTGCAAAGTTCTATTCAAAATATTTGCAAATCATAGATACAGTGTCAGCAGAACAAGCAGAGATTGTTGATTGTTATACAAAACTAAATGTAAGCACCACAGCAGATGGTACTGGTGAAACATACTTATCAAAAGTTATTAGACTTACTGATACTGAACAATCAGCACTAAAAAATGGTGACCCAGAAGTGAAAGGTAGAATCTTTGGTGCAGGTGGCGGCGAAGCGTTGTTTGAAGCAGCACAAATGTTACTTACAAAGTATGGATTTTAATAGTTAGGGGAGGATAAAGAAAATGAAAAAGAATAAAATATTATCATTATTATTAGCACCTGTCTTGGCTACTGGAATACTAGCAGGATGTGGTGAGAGTGACAAAATTACTGATGCATACACCACATACAAAAATATACAAGCAAATTATGCAACCCTTGGCCAAGTGGTTGAAACCACTAGCGAAAATCCATATGAATACACTAGATACACAAGTGCATCATCCGATTTGTATTATATAAGACAAGTAGATGGTCAATATGAACTTACATATCTAGTGGATGCATCATATGATGTTGCGTTATTGAATAGTGCAAATGTAGCAGCTATTCGCAATAAAGGAGACGTCACAGAATTAACTAAAGGCGATAATGTTTACGATGGATATTATGGTGTACTAAAAGTACAAGACACAATTGTAAAAGCAGTATATAACTACTACAATAATCATGCTGCAAACTTCTATAAAATTATGGAAGGCGTAAAAGTTGAAAAAGCAGATGCAAAAGAATTAAATAAACGTGCAGATGCTTTGCAAAGAGCAACAGCAACTTTCCATGCAGCAAAAGATGTATTTGAAACAAGCATAACCACAGCAGGTGGCGTGAATGTGCACGGATTTATCTTCAATGGCTATGCAAAAGCTTACAATGACTTCATTGAATCAAGTTTAAATTTTGTAGAGTATTTCAAAGATTTGCATATTAAATATGTAATTAAAGAAGATTTATATAAAAATGGTGATGACACCGAACGTGTAAAAGACGAAATGATTTTGAATGTGGCAAAAGTTCTATATATGGAAGATTTAAAATCATTTAATTACTCTGATTGTGATTTAAGTGATTTAACATATGACTTAGTAATGCATTCAGAAGCATCAAATAATTATGCAAAATTATTGCAAGTATTACTTTCTAAGAACACATCTACAAACCCATCATCCACAGGCAAAGTGTTTGAATTATTAAATGCACACACAACAATGTTATCAACAGATGAAAGCGTAGTATTTAAGGCAATTGTTGAAGCATTTAATAAAAAAGTGGGATTGTATCAAAGTGTGTATGGCCAAGTGAAAATGTATGAATATAACAGAGCACGTTCTGGCTATGGTACAGTTGACAAAACAACATATATGAATAGCCAATCTGCAGAAATGCAATCAAAATATAATTTCATAGATGACTTCTACAACTACACATTCTCACAATATGCAAACTACATACTTTCATTGATTAACTAAAAGTAAATAAAAACAACCAATTTATTTGGTTGTTTTTTTAATGTATTTTTGGTACAATGTGTACGACTATATAAGGGGAATACAATGGACTACAAAAAATTAGCTGAGTTATTATATCCAGAAGTAGATAAAGATATTGATTATTACATGACAAAATATCCGGCAAGAAATTTGCCAGTGGGTGCTGAGGTTACTCGCTTTGCACCTAGCCCTACCGGATATTTGCATTTTGGTGGATTGTATCAAGCAGTAATAGGTTATTTTGTTGCCAAAACAACAGGTGGCACATTTTATTTGCGTCTAGAAGATACAGACCAAAAACGCCAAATTGCAGATGCAGGCACAGCATTATATCATGCACTTACATCTTTTGATATTGTTCCAGATGAAGGTTACACTGGCGACAATACACCTGATGTGGGTAATTATGGTCCATATGTGCAAAGTAATCGTGTGGATATATATAAATGCTTTGCAAAACATTTAGTGTCAATTGGTAGAGCTTTCCCATGTTTTTGCGATAAAGCAGAAAGTAAGGATGACGTGCTAAAACGCAGAGTAGAAGAATTGGATGAAAGTGAAACAATCACAGATCATGATGATTGTAGGAACTTAAGTTATGAAGAAGTAGAAAGTAACATTAAGGCAGGCAAAAAATGGGCATTAAGATTAAAATCTGTGGGTGATCCATCTAAAACTTTTGAATTTACAGATGAAATTAAAGGCAAAAGAGAAATTAGATACAATGCAAAAGATATTGTTATTATGAAAAACAATGGCATTCCACCATATGCATTTGCACACCTTGTGGATGATACACTAATGCACACAACCACAGTTGTAAGAGGTGAAGAATGGTATCAATCTGTTGCAGCACATGTAGAATTATTTGATGCGTTTGGTCTAAAGCACCCAAAATATGCACACACACCTGTGCTTTGCAAATTGGATAACGGCAACAAACGTAAATTATCCAAACGTAAAGATGTAGAAGCAGATGCAAGATATTTTTTGGATAAAGGATATCCTGTGGATGCAATTATCAGTTATCTTGTAAACATTGTAAATAGTGATTATGAAGAGTGGGCAAAAAATAACCAAGATAAGAGTGTGTGGGACTTTGAATTAAAGTTATCCAAAATTGGCTCAAACAACCCAATGTTTGATTTTGATAAACTAAACGACTATTCCAAATCATACATTGCAACCCTTAGCGCTCAAGAGTTGTATGACAAAACTTATGCATGGGCAAAATTGTATGATAACGACTTTGCTACATATATGAAAACAAACAAAGATTATGTGTTGCAAGTTTTAAATATTGATAGGGACGTACAAAAACCACGTAAAGATATTATCTACTATAGCATGGTAAAAGAATACTTTGATTACATGTTTAGTCCTGTTACAGATTTAACTTACGATTTTAGTGTATTTCCAAAGTATGATAAAGAATTATTATGCAAAATTATAAATAATTATGCATTATCATTTGATGCAAAATTAGATAAAAACGCATGGTTCGAATCCATTAAGGAACTAGCACAAAAATTAGGTTTCTGCACAGACAACAAAGAATACAAAGCAAATCCAGACAAATATCAAGGAAATACCGCAGATATTTGTGCTGTTATAAGGTATGCATTTACGGGTAGATTAAATACACCAGATTTGTATTCAATTTGTGTAATACTAGGGCATGATGAATTAGTGCATCGTGCCACATACATTGAAAGTATCATTTAATGAATAATTATGAGCATTATATCAATTAACAATTTTTCACAAAATTTTGGCGATAAACCACTTTTTGAAGATGCAAATTTTAGCCTTAACCCAGGTGAAAAGATTGGTCTTGTTGGGCTAAATGGAGCAGGAAAGAGTACACTAATTAAAATTATCACTGGTAGTGTGCTACTCGATAAAGGTGAGTTGTATATTAATAGGCGCTATAATATTAAATATCTTGACCAGTATGCAGAGGTTAAGGGAGAAAACACCATCAAAGAATATTTGGCTGGTGCTTTTTCTCATCTATATAAAATTGAAGAAAAATTGAATAAAGTAAACGAGCAACTTGGCACAGAACAAAACCCAGCAAGATTAGAAAAACTAATGTATGAAAGCGGTGATTTGTTTGAGAAGTTGTCTGAAGAAAACTTTTGGGCAATAGATAGCAACATTCAAAAGGTTGCATCAGGCCTTGGTGTTACAGCGCTCGGGCTTGATACAATAGTATCGCATTTGTCTGGTGGCCAACGTGCCAAAGTAATGCTTGCCAAATTATTACTAGAAGATCCTGACGTAATGATATTAGACGAGCCAACAAACTTTTTGGACGTAAATCACATAGATTGGCTCACAAAATTTATTAAATCAAGCGATAAATCATTTATCATTGTTAGCCACGATGACCATTTTATTAATGATGTGGTAACTCACGTGTGTGATGTGGATGGTGGCAAAGTCACAAGATATGTTGGGAATCTAACAAAAATGCGTGAAATTAAGGCAGAACAAAAAGAACTCACAGCAAAAAGTTACGAAAACCAACAAAAAGAAATTAAGCGTTTGCAAGATTACATTGATAGAAATAAGGCACGTGCTGCTACTGCAAAAATGGCAAGATCAAGAGAACGCAAACTAGAAAAAATGGATATGATTACGCCACCTAGCGAGCAAGTGGAGCCAACTTTTAGTTTTAATTACAAAGCATTTGCTGGCAATATGGTTGTAAAGGTAGAAGATTTAATGGTGGGGTATGACAAACCACTATTAAAACAAAATTTAAATTTTGAATTAAATAATGGCGACCGCATTGCTATTAGTGGATTTAATGGAATTGGAAAATCTACACTACTAAAAACAATTTTGGGTATTATTCCTGCAATTAGTGGAAGTGTAACAATTGCACGCAATGTAGTGGTGGGGTACTATGAGCAAGAAAATAATTTCAATCATTTTGAAGGAACTCCACTTGGCTACATTACAAATATGTTTCCAAAATTAGGCGAAAAAGCAGCAAGAGCAGCATTGTCTAAATGTGGGCTTAGTAGCATTCATGCACGCAAACAAATTAGTCAATTATCTGGTGGTGAGCAAAGCAAAATAAAACTATGTGTTTTGTCGCTAACGCCATGCAATTTATTGATTTTAGATGAACCAACAAATCACTTAGATATGCTTGCAATTAACCATTTGCAAAAGGTGATAGCCGAATTTGAAGGAAGTGTGCTATTTGTAAGTCACAGCAAACCATTTGTAAAGGCACTTGCGACAAGGGTAATTGACCTTGAAAAAGTTGTTTAAAAAAATAATCTAAATTACCAAAAAAATATTGACATAGGTTATTCTATTTGATATTATATAAAAGCACAAGTTGAATGTGCTTTGTGGGGGTATAGCTCAGCTGGCTAGAGCACCTGCCTTGCAAGCAGGGGGTCA
>JAGCSP010000056.1 GCA_017964105.1 Clostridia bacterium
ATGTAGAAGAAGAAACTCATGAAGAACAAGAACAACCACAAGAAATTCAATCTAAAAAATCTTACGAAATTGTTACTGATGAATTTGGTATTACAAAGTTAAAATCTGACATGCCAGAAAAGAAACATGAGGACAAAATTGTTGACAATGTAAGTGGTAGAATTAATTACAAAGACTACGTTCAAGAAAAACCAACGCCTCAACAAAAACCTGTTAATGAAACAAAATCTTTGTCTTCAACTAATGAAAATGTAAATTATAAAGATATTCTTGGTGGGCTATTTAATGACAAAGAACCAAAAGAAGAACCACAGCAATCAAGTATTTTTGATAATGTACAACAAGAAGAACAAAACACTAAGCAAGGAAACTTTAACAATACAGTTTCCATGAAAAAATATGCTCAAAATGCCGAAGATGAAGGCTTTACAGTAAAATTATACAACAAAGAAAAAACATCTGAGCCAACATATAAAAATGAGTATCTATTAGTAAATAAATTAAAATTTGTATTTGGTCTAATCTTAAGTGTACTTATGATTGTTCAAATAACAGCAGTATTGATATGTGTATCAGCAAGCGGACTACTCTATAGTGATCAAAAATGGATATATATTGCAGCATACATACTATCACTTTGCCTAGGCGCAACATATTGCATTCCATTCTTTATATCTCCTAAGGCACAAAGTAGCAAGTCAATTAAATTGAATTATGCTATGATATTTGGTGCACTTGCTTTCTTTGTATCTTTGATTTTGATATATGCAATAAACACATTTGCTGGATTGGATTTTACAAATACATCTCATTACATTTCTACAATACTTGTGCCAAGCATATTGGTAACCAACTTTATTGTAGGTCCAATGATTTATTATTTACTTACAAAGAATCAACATTTCTATTAAAAAAATAGCCACAGGTTGTGGCTATTTTTTATTGAATTTTGTTATTATCCAATTTTCTATTGCACTTTGGTATTTGGTCGTGAAATATACAACCACAATCATAAATAATATGATTACTCCCCAAATATAAACTCCCCAACCAGAAAAAGGAATTACGTATCCACCACCAAAGTAACTCATAAAAAATATACTAATTGGTCTGAATACTGTTACCACTCCCAAAAAATAACTATATTTCATCGATGTAATTCCTGCAATTAGACATAAAATATCATCGGGAAATAATGGTAGTAAGAATGCCATTGGTAAAAATGTTGTACCTCTTTTGCTTAATAAATTTGCATATTTTAATGCACTATCTTTGCCCACCACCCAACTAACCAATCTATAACCAAAAACCCTACCAAGCCAAAATGAAATAATCGAGCCTAAAATTACACCAATTGCACAATATAATGCTCCGAGAAATGGTCCATATATCAATGCACCAGTAATGCAAATAACTGCTGCAGGAATTGGTAGAACAACAACTTGCAATAATTGAATTACAATATACAATATTACTCCTGCACTGCCAGTTGCCAATATGTATTTTTTAAACTCATTTACCGAGCTAAAAATATAAATAAGATTTTTGTCCCATAACCATAAATAAAGTGATATACTAAATACAAACATTGCATTGATAATTAGTAAAATTTTATATGTTTTCTCTTTTTTTGAACCATAAAAAAATAATGTAAGAACACTTAGTAGCACGCTAATAAACATTAAACAAATTTTAAGTGATGCTGCTAACATATTTGTGGCATAAATACTAATACATATTCCAAGAATTATAGGTGTGATAACTGACAAAAAATATATCGTAACTTTTTTGTAAAAAATTGTACTCATATTAAATATATATTATACGATAACTTATTATATGACTTTACAAAGATTTTGTAATATGGTAATATTTAGTTAGTAATGTGTGGAGGCATAGATGAACACACCTATATTACAAATAAACCATGTAACAAAAACATTTGGTAGCAGAATCGCAGTAAACAATGTTACCTTCAATGTTCATCAAGGTGAAATATTCGGTTTCTTAGGCCCAAATGGTGCAGGTAAAACCACAACTATGAAAATGATTTGTGGTTTGGTTGATATTACCAGGGGTGATATTTTTGTTTGTGGTACATCTGTAAAAAAATCACCACACAAAGCTCTTAGAAATATTGGAGCAATTATTGAAAATCCTATCATGTATAACTACCTAAGTGGTTATGATAATTTAAAATATTATGCTTCATTATATAAGGGAATCAAAAAAGAAAGAATTAATTATGTTGCTAAAATTGTTGGTCTTGAAAACAGATTGAAAGACAAGGTGGGAACATATTCATTGGGTATGCGTCAACGTCTTGGCATAGCTCAAGCGTTACTACATAACCCTCGCCTACTCATACTAGACGAACCACTTAGCGGACTTGATCCTGCAGGCGTAAAAGAAATCAGAGATTTCTTGAGAAACCTTGCTCACAAGCAAGGTATTGCAATTCTTATTTCTTCTCACATGTTAGGAGAAATGGAAATGCTATGTGACACTTATGGTGTTATAAACAATGGTCAATTGCTAGAAGTAAAGAGCATTGGTCAACTACGCGAAGGTATAGAAAACACACGTAAAATTAAAATTGCTGTTGACTACCCTAACTTCGCTGGTAAAATTATTGTGAATGAACTTAGATTTAAAGTGGAAATAGTTGGTAATAGCGTGCTAGTTAGCGCTCCTAAATCAGAGATAAACAACATAACACAAAAGTTACTCTCTTACAAAATTTCGATATTTGGAATAGAATATATTTCAAAATCACTTGAACAAATATTCCTAGAAATTATTGATAAGAAAAATAAAGGTAAATCAAGTATTATATAGAGGTAAAATACATGGGTTCTATTTTTAGAATTACCAAAGCAGAATTCATAAAGGCATTTAAGAGGCCAACCATATATGTTATGGCCTTTATTTTGCTTATCACTGCAGTAATTTCAGCCTTGATATTTGACCCACAAAAACGTGCAGACGACAGATTGAATTATTCCGGTACAACTGGTATAGAAGTATTTAACTCATTCAACTCTTCTGGTGCTGGTAGCAAATCTTCTATTGATGCAGAAATTAGTTTTACTTCCACAAAAGTTATGTATTTTACCAATATGGAAACACGTGCAAATACAATAACTGAAAAATATAATAATATTTTAAACACTTATGCCCAATTATTAAAAGATCAAAAAACCGTAGATGAATACAAATCGACAGTTGCAGAATACAGAGATGCAATAAATGATAAGTATGGTTTAAATACGATTGAATTTGTAAATACAGCTTATTCACTTCCACTCTACTATGATGAAACAGACGAAACATACAAAACATTCTCACAATATCTTGATGAATATATTGCGGCATGCGTAGATAAAACAACAATCATCACAGGTTATACAAATGCTACAACAGAATATAAGCTAACACAGTATGATAGGTTTAGAAATGTAACAAATCAAAGCATTGATTTTATACACGGAACAATTAACTACTATATTAACCAAGCAAAAATTGGGTGGGACGTCTTGTATAAATTGAATTTTAGAAATCAATGGCAAAACACTGCAGCACAAAGAGTTATTCAAAATGATGCATTAGATACAATTAGCACCAATTTGGAGAGATTACATTTGTTTGTAAATCAATTATATTCAAAAAACTACAATGTAATCTACATGTCAAAAGATTATTATCAAGAATTTGAAACAACTAAGACATATATTATAAATCAATTAGTAAACAAGGCCCGTTCTGAAAGTGATTGGGCAAAAAGATTGCCACTTCTAAAAGAAGTTGCAACAAATGATTTCATCGAGAATCTCTACTCTATTAATTCTAAAATCTCACTTGTGTCACCAAGTAGTCAATCTATAAAAGATTTAAATTCTGCAAAAGATAAGACAACTGAAAACTTAAATAAAATATTCAGCAAAATGGAAAGTGAGAAAACTACATGCAGTGCTGATGAAATGAAGAATTATGCATCAGATTATTACATGCTTGCTGATTGCTACAA
>JAGCSP010000007.1 GCA_017964105.1 Clostridia bacterium
GATCAAAATATTTGTTTGCTAAATTATAGTAATTTTTATTTGCTGTATATTGGAAATTAACTCTATACGTACCTGCTGAGGTTATTGTGGAATTAGAAGTTGTAATCAATAACTCTGCAATATCAGAATTTAAGGCATCGCTCACAGACATTCCTACCGGCCTATTGTATACATCGTATATTAATTCGTTGTTGTTATCTACTTCATAAATGTATACGTTGTGCAAGTTTTCAATATAATCATATAGTGTTTCGCTGTGATAATCAAAATATGTTAATTCAAATGCACTTTCTAAAGGAAGCACAACCCATTCATAGCGACTGTCTTGTTCATTCCATATTATTTGATCTGCATACAATTTGTAATTGGTCTTATTAATGCGTTGAACGGCAAATGTTTTTGGTTGAGTTGCTATATCTTCATAATCTTTAGTACTAATAACTGCCCATATTTGATACTCGCCTGCCTCCATTTCACAAATGGCGTCTTGAGTCCATACGTAATTATAATCAAAATCATATTCGCCAGCAGCTGAATCAATCACTTTGTGATAATAGTATTGTATATCAGTTATTTCACTTGCACTAAATGGTGAAATACTTGGCTCCGCTAGCGCTTCAGAATATCTCATGTTTTGATTAATATTTACAAACACATTTTCTGTATATGTAGCTTTTGTTACAAGTAAAGATGCTTGACTAGAATGACTACCATATTTGAAAGTGAAATTATAACTACCTACTCTAAAATCAGTACCAGTGAATGGAATATATTGTTGGGTTGCTTCATCCCATTTGGTAATTGTTATTTCCAAATCGATATCAGTGTCTTCCCACTTTACCCTATTACCATCACCATAATCAATACGTATTCCAAATGGGTCGGCAAATGGGTGTGGAGTGTATTCTATTGTGGCAAAACTTTGGTCAAAAGAAATTCCAGTAACAATCCCACTTTGATCCGTGGCACTAGAACCAGAGCCACCACAACCTGCAAGCAAAAATACTCCTGATAGTAAAATTACGGCAACAACCATAATAATTGTAGACAATTTATTTTTCATATTTGTCCCCCAAAAAATATATTTTGCACGGAATACACTAAATATCTATTTAGTGCTTTTTGTCTTTATACTTATGTTATAACACAAAAATTTGATATCACAAAGAAAAAGACGGCATTATTTGTCGTCTTTTGTATTATGATTTTTTATTGCATCAAGTATCATTTGTTCCATTTTATCCATACATTCTGCCTGATTAAATGATTTAGCAGAGTTCAAATATTCATCCGCCACCACTTTTGCCTCTTCCTTGTGTTCAATCCAATAATCAATTACACGTGCCAAATCTTTTGGATTTCGGCATTTGAATATGCAATTTTTGTTTACTGCAAATCCCTTTGTTGCAGATTCATCACTGTCTGATACAATTGTTAATTTGCCACAAGTAATTGCCTCTGTGCAAGATATGCCTTCTAGTTCAAATTGCGCAGGATGCACATACATATCGCATGCATTTAACACATCAATAATCTCTGTACGACTAAAAAAATTAAACATCACATGGCCAGGCACTTTGCTTGCTAGTTTGCGATAATATTTTTCTTTTGGTCCTGTTCCACCAAGTACCACCAACAAATCGTCTTTGTACTTACTGTACTTAATTGCCTTAATTAATGTATCTTGGCACTTTTCACGAGCATATCTACCAGTGGAAAGTATCACATACTTATCTCCCCATTCCGCTGGTCTTGGGGTAACACGACGTTTTACATATTCATGCACACCATTGGAAATTACATAACCAGGAGTTTCATGCTTAATGTTGCTTTCAAATTTATCTTTGATAAATTGTGTTGGGTAGTGAATTGCATCCACATATCTATATAGGTGCTTATAAATGTATTTGTACACCAACCTGTTTGCAACTTTAAAGTTATTCAACTTAAAATACCAAGTGAGGTTTTGTGCCTGCATGTGAAATCCTGCTGTTACAGGCAAATTTTTTTCGCTTGCTACTTTCATTGTGGCAAGTCCTAATGCTAGTGGCACCATAATATGCACACAATCTACGCCGTCTAATGCTTTAATTATTATATCTTTTACTGGTTTTGCAAGTTCTACACCCACTTTGTGAACATAATTGTTAATTAGTTTACCAAAGTTATATGTTGGACACATATAAAACCCTTCTTGGCCAGCACTTGCCTGATCTGCACAAAGCACACGCACTGTGTGACCTTTATCTTGTAAGGAATTAATTAAATTTTTTGCTGCGATTACTGTGCCATTATTTTCTTTGCCATACACATCGCATACTACTGTAATTATCATTTCAGCCTCATAATTTAAAAAATGCAACAATGAGTGTCCCCATTGCAACATTTATTATATCAAATAAATTTGCTTTCACCAAACAAAAATACCTATCAAATGCAAAACTATTATTTATATATAATTTGACTATAAAAAATTCTAAACCGACATTCGATTTAGAATCTTTTTGGCGCAGAGTTAGGGGGCGACGCGTTAAGCAAACATACCGGCGATATGTTTGCAGCCAAAGCCGGGAGCAATTTGTAATTGCGGTCTGGCCGACAGGACGAACCCATAAGGGTGAAGAATCCCTAACTTAACAAAAAACAGGGAAAACCCCTGTAAATGTGGCGCAGAGTTAGGGATTCGAACCCCAGATAGCTTTCACTATAACGGTTTTCAAGACCGCCGCTTTCGACCGCTCAGCCAACTCTGCATGTAATTAAACTGCAATGGTATTATAACTTATTTTTAACATGTTTGCAATAAAAAACATCAAATTCATGGCGTTTTGTTTTTTATGATTAATTAAATATATGTGGAGCAAATAATTTTTTAAGCACAATCAAAAAGATAATTGGACAATTTTAATTTGCTAACACTCTTATTTTGTACATAATAATCAACAAAAAAACCAGGGATGAGCACCCTAGTTTTTTTGTGTGTTTTATTTGTCAAACATCATTTTTTTAATTGCATCCATTACTGCTGGATCTTTTGATTGTGCAGCAAGTTCATTTAGCTTTTCATAACCTGCGTTTGATAATTTTAATTCTTCTCTTTGTTTTGCAAGTGCGGTAAGTGGCTCGCCACATACTGGGCAATAATTGTAATTATCACTCACCTTTGCATTACATGTTGGGCATAATTTTTCCATATCTTATACCTCCATTATTTCACCATTTCATCACTAGCTTCTTGTGCTGGCTCAGGTGTAGTAGCAGGTGCTTGTTTTGGAGCAACCTCTTTCTTTGAAAGATATTGTTGAATTGTGCGCACAGGATCTTTGCCTTCTGGCAATGCAAGTTTATCCAACTCTTCGGTCATGCGACGTTTTAATGTTTCGCGCATTACTTTATTTTTTACAAATTCTTTGTAAACAATCATTTCCAATGGATTTGATTGTGGCGTGTTTGCACCTTCAATTACTGTAATTTCACCATTCTCTGGCACGCGCAATGAGAACGCATTATATCCCCTTGGCCTATCTGCAGGATTTTTCTTAGCTGGAGTTTCAATAAATGTACTTTCGCTAGATACATAATAATCTTTTGGACCCTTCTTGCCTGCAACGTTTGTATTTGTTACAAATACAACATTTGCCATATTCTCACCACTATTTAGTTTTACAGCATTCACAGCTGCTTGACCTTTACGTGATTTAGATAGGGAGTTATTTGTAAGCAATCCGATTGTTGCAAATGTGCTCTTTCCATCTTGATGTTTTTTCTCTACATTCACAATGGTATTTACACCTTTGATGTAATGTACGCGTGGGTCATTTATCATATTTACAACTGTTTGAAGCACATCAATTTTGAAATATTTATTAATTTTTTCTTCTTGAGCACCATTTACAAGATATACTTCCACGCCCGGATGTTTTAAGGCATACAATATATCACGTTTTAATACTTTTACACGCTCACCAAGACCAAAATATAGTGCTTTCTTTACAGTTTCTGTGTCATTTTTGGCTGGTTTTTCACCTTCTGCCAAAACTTCATCTGCAATGCTTTTTAATTCTTGATATGATGCATCGCCAACAGTAGATTCAATAATTTTTGCGTTATTCAATCTTTTTAGTTCCCACTCTTCACCAAGCAAGTCACCGCCATACACGACACACACTTTATTGTGTTCTGCGTCTGCAAGAGTGATATTTGTACTAAGATTTTTCTTGTTTGTTTTATCTTCTTCGCCAAACATTGGGTTACCCATATCGCGAATATTAAGGCCATTTCTAAATACAAGATTTAATGCCTTTTGATGTGGGCCAATTACAATTGTTTCTTCTGAAATTGGGCTAGTGTGACGATTGCGAATAGCGTCAAAATAATCTTGTCCGCTAGCACCTTTTAATTCTTCTACAGTATCTGCTGTAGCCCAGTTAACGTTTTTCCATAAATTGGTGGTAAGATCTTCACCATTGCGTTTGCGGAATAAATCAATAACCGCTTCGCCTTTATTTTTACCTTGATTCTTTCTTTGTGGCATATCTTATCACCTCCTCTCCATTACATCATCATCTTCAGGACTAATTGTTTTAGGTTCATCTTTTACTTCATCTTGATGTTTTTCTCTCAAATATGTACTAATAAATTCAACTGTGTTATAATTTTTATTTTGATTTTTCAAGCGTTTATTCAACTTTTCACTATTAGTACCTTTGATGGATGATGTGATTCTATCCATATCTGGTTCTTTGTATGCTTTCATGTATTCAATTGCTTCATCAGTATATTCATTAGAATTCTTTCTAAACATTGGAATACGTGTGTATTGCATAATGTATTCAGGTTGAGTGTCTGCAGTTTTGTTGTTGTAGAATGGATTGCGCACCATGCACAAATCGTAAATGTACACATTTGAATCAGCTGGATTATATCCCGCTGCAAGTGCATAATTTGATACTTCTTGTAATGTGGATTCACTCACAATCACTGCATTTTTCTTTTTGATATTCACAAGTCTACCATTTTCATCAAATTCAGGTATCCTTTGTGGAGCAACACCAGATGTATTTGAATGGTGATGTCCTGTAATAACTGCATCTACCATCTCTCCACATTCATTAATGTGTGCCAATGCTTTTGCAAATTCACTATCGATACTACTTGCAGGAGAACCGCCTCTGCCAGAGCCATGATGCAAATAAATGGAAATTTCTTTTAATTCACGTTTATTGTCGCATGTTGGCACTTGGAATTTAAGTATCGCACCAAATTTGCAATGTTGTGGTCCTTCATACCCTTTCCCTGGTATGTAAGTTCTAAGAGCATCCACTATATGTCTTGTTGGCGACATATTAGATGCATTAAATCTGTTTCCATTTTCCCCATCGTGATTACCATCTAATATTAAAGGAATTTTATCTACAATTGTTGAGTAAAGGTCAATTGCTCGCATAATTGCTTTTTGATTGCCAAATTTATCGTCATGAGCATTTTGGTCTGCCTTAATAATACTATTAACAGCATCACCACCCATTACGCAAAAAGCATTAGCTGTGTTCTTAACAAAAAGAACTGCCTTTTCCTCACGCACAGCATTGCTACCAACTGCTGCGCCATGGACGTCGAATAGCGGTACAAAACAAATGTGGGAGAAAATAGGAGTGGATTGATTAACTTCCACTATTTCTACCCCTCTTGGATCATACGCTGTCTCACGTGCCAATTCTTTGGTAAAGTCCAGTTCTTTCTTTTCCTTTAATGTATCCTTGGTAATCGTAAAATGTCTCTCGCTCATAAAAAGCACCTCCTCTTACCCTAGAGTACACTCGTATTATACAATATATTGTGGTTTCGTGTCAAATTTTGTCGCATAATATACTATATATTAGAATGGTTTTGTGAAATTTTAAGCAAAAATTTAACCTATTTTATATAAAATATTGAGATATTTAGCGATATTTTGCAAGTGGCTATTTTTGTGTAAAATCAACAAACTTTTTGATAGCTAAAATTATTATGTAACGCGTTACATAATAAAAAATAAGCTAGGTACGTTTGCCCTAGCTTAAATTTGTATTTGTTTTACTTTCTCGACTAATAATTTAGAATACTTATCCACTAATGCTTGTGACTTTGCCTGTACAAACACTCGCACCACATCTTCTGTTCCTGACTTACGAATAATTATTTTGCCCTCATCACTTAATTTTTGTTTAATTTCATACACTATTCTTTGCAATTCAGCATCTGCCAAAACTTTCTCTTTATCAGCAACTTTAATATTCGTAAGTTTTTGTGGATACACTAATATGTCTTGTATTAATTCATCTAATTTACAATTTGTTTCATACATTATCTTTAACACATACAGTGCAGTAATAACCCCATCACCTGTGTAGGTAATTGGAGGAATAATAATGTGACCACTTTCCTCACCGCCCACTTTTAGTTTGTGCTTCTTGATAGCCTCATATATGTAAATATCACCCACTGGTACCTGTATAACTTCTATGCCACGCTTACTTAGTGCTTTAACTACACCTAAATTACTCATTATTGAAAATGCCACCTTTTTGTCAGTAAGTGCACCTTTGTTGTACAAATAGTTGGCTATAATATATGCCAACATATCTCCGTCGACTACTTTGCCACTACCACTAACTGCAATGCATCTATCACCATCACCATCAAATGCAAAGCCAACATCGCACGCATTAGTTGTTACTACATTACATAAGTTTTCTATATGTGTGCTTCCACAATTATCATTGATATTTTCACCATTTGGCTTATTCGCCACAATTACCAAGTTGTCAGTAGTGCCTCTAAATAATGCTGGCGCCGTTGCACATGTAGCACCATTGCTCAAATCAATTGCAACTTTATATTTTGTTTTAATCACTTGCTTGCTAGCATAACAATAATATTCATTCAACAAATGCTTTGCGACTATTAACTTCCCTTTGCTTGTATTTGTAGTGACGACGTCGTTCAATGCTTTTTCTATTATGTTTTGTTGACGCTCACTTATTTTGTGACCACGACACACAACTTTTACACCATTATCACTATGCACATTGTGTGATGCAGTTATCATAACACCTAAACACTTGTGCTTCTGTGTAAGATACACAAGAGCAGGCGTAGAAATTACTCCCACAAGCAATGCGTCCATACCATGCTTAATTAACCCTTTAATTAACCACTTGGAAATTTTTACTCCACTGCCACGTGTATCTATGCCAACCATAACCTTTTTGTAATTTAATCTAGAAATTGCTACGCTTAGTTGTCTGCAAAAATTTTTAGTAAATATTTTTGCATCACCCCTAATCCCGCCAGTTCCAAAATGTTTCATTTTCAACCCCCGCATTTTTACCTTAATTTTTATGATAAAAATATATTTTTTGTGATTTAAAAACAAAAAATAGAGTAGCAAAAACCTACTCCATTTTTTAATAAAAAATCTGTTACTCTTTATCGCCCGTTGTCAATACACCAAACACGCCACCCAACAAATAGAAAATGTTTGAGAATACTCCAACTACAATCATCACAATGTGAGGCGTTGTGTTTTTCTCATCTTTTTCAATTGATTTGCGAGCACGTTTTGCAAGAACAAGAACAACTATTTGCACAGCAATCACTAATAGCATAACGACAAGCATTGTAATGCCCACTGCCTTCACGTGTGCTGGGGATTCAAATGTGGAATAACCATCTGAAATTGCTTGGTTATACACATCTTGACTTGCAGAAATGGCTATTATGGCAAAAATTGAACATATTGCTGCACATACCATTTCGATAATGGTAAAAATCTTACCAATGAGGTACATAGTTTTTGTTGCACTTTTCATTTGTAATATCTCCTTTTATTAATTATATTTTTATTATAACACCGCAACAAAAAATAACAAAATAAAAAAGAAAGTTCCACTTCAAGAACTTTCTTTGTGTTAATTATTCTTTGCTTGAATTTGAAATTTGTACATTCATCACTATTTCTAGTATTAGTTGTACAACTCTCAAAATTGCCATAATAAATTCGCAGATATATGCCATCATATAAGCATCAAACACTTTGCGAATGACAATCTTTTCTTCTTCGGTAAGTATGTTGCTTTTTTCAATCATTTCAAGTGCCATATTGTTACCCTTTTTCTCAACAGGCATATTGAGTAATGTCACCACAATACCAGCAAACAATATTACGCCATCAACTACCATAGCAACAATTGAGAATGTTCCAAGCACTCTAAACAATACAATGTCAATAATTGCACCAATTAATATCACTGGAATGAGTAGTATTGGTCCAAATAAACTAATCACTTGCAATCTGTTGCGAGTTAATGCCATTTTGTCGCCACTATTTATAAGTTTTGCAATGCCCACTTTTTGCATTGCAATACCTACTGCTGTAATACTGCTTTTCTTTGCAATTGTTCCACGCAAGAAAATTGTCTTTTTGCTCAACGAATATGAATTACCAAAGAACAATGCTCTAAAGAAACCTGCTCTTTTTACCTTCACGTCTTTTAAGCCTGCTTCATCCAAGGCTTGACGTGCTACATCCATGCAAGTTCTGCCACCAGACGTTTGCATCTTGTTGCCGTCAAAATATTTGTACATAACAATTATGCGCATAATAAGTGCAATAACTGCCATAACTATTAGCAATGCACTTACAATAATATAAGCTATTGCCACACCGCGTGTAACACCTTTATCTGTAAAAAATGCTATTGCCCTTTCAAATAATTCTTCCATTTTTATTTCTCCTTATTTTTATTACAGATATATGATATATTCATTTGAAAAAATTGTCAATTTATTTACTATTTTTGATTAGTAAAACACATTAATTAGTGATATAATTTGTGTAACAAAAATATAATAATATA
>JAGCSP010000057.1 GCA_017964105.1 Clostridia bacterium
GATTTTTATAAAACCCAATGATAGTTTCATTTTTATTTTCTTTGGTTTTAATTAATTCGTTGCGAGCTTGTTGGTGTGCCTGAGCTTTGATGCCATACACATTACCATCTTCATCAATTATCGCCATGTATTCACCAAAATTGCATAAATTATTCTTCACATCAGTTATAAAATCTTTATCGTGCAAATTTATTAAGTTGTCACCCAAATTGATTGGCTCTTTATATAGTGGCATAACAATTCTCCTTAAACATAATTAGTATACCACAAAATTTGCATTTTGTGAATACCAAAGACACAAAAAAACTTGGGGTATAACCCCAAGTTAATTTAGCTAGATTATAGTGTAACCATTACAAGTTTTACTACTTCGCCCACTGTTTCAAAGTGATAGTCTAGGCAACCCATACCAGAAGCAAGACTATTTTCTTTACCAATAAGTGCATTCACAAATGGTGTTGCAAAACTCTTTGCAAGCTCATCAGAAGATGTAAAGTTTACAATCTTTTTGATGCTATTAAATAAATCTTGTGTTTCTTTCTCGTCTAGGGCATTGATAGATACTCTACCATTGCTTATTGAGTATGCAAATGCTTCTTCAGTATTCTTTGTTACAGTAACTGTGCTAGAAAGATATACATCATCAGGAATCATTCTTCCAAAATATTTTAGTGGGAAACCAGAAAACTTCTTTTCTTTGAATTGACGAAGATCAAGTTTGATTACAATATTGAAATCTGTTGCATTTTCTGCATCTTCTACATCAGTAAATGTGACTTGAATAATGCTAAATGGTACTTCAACATCGCCAAGTTTTAATGCAGCTTTATTCTCTGCATTTGCCATGAAGATATCAATAAGTGCACCACATTCTTTATCGCTTAGTTCCATTGTTGGATCTATAAAATTTGGTACAAGTTCGCCATCTGCTTCGGTGTGTGTGCGGAAACCATCAGTTTCATTACCAATAATATATTCACCTATGCTGAATTGACTATTGATTTCTGCTTGAAGTGAAAGTTTGTCTTCCACAGCAAATCTGTTGGTAAACTTGCTTTCATCCACTGGAGTTGCAAGCTTTTTGATTTGACCACCAACAGTAATAAGATCTACGCCATAATAGAAGCGAACAAACAAATATCCTGCTGTAGCAATCAAAACAAGCACAAGCACAAATATAATGAGTCCCTTGATTAATCTAGATAAAAATGAACCTCTTTTCTCTGCCATTAAATTATCCTCCTTAATTTATATATTCTATAAAGCGTAAACACTTTACATAAATTATTTTAGCAAAAATAATTTCAAATTGCAATACAAAAAGCATGGCTTTTTTGCCATGCCTTCATATTTTAATCTTTTGCATCATACCAATTGTGACCATACGCCACATTCACAGATAGTTTTACTGGTAATTTCACAATATTTTCCATGCAATTTTTTAAAATTGAACAAACTTTTTCTAACTCATCTTTTGCAGTATCCACTATCAATTCATCATGCACTTGCAAAATAAGTTTACTCTTTAAGCCTGCACGAACAAATTCATCATATACTTTTACCATGGCAAGTTTTATTATGTCACTTGCGCTACCCTGCAATGGCATATTTTTTGCAGCACGCTCACCAAACTGACGCATCATATATTGTGGAGCGTTTATTTCTGAAATATATCTTCGGCGACCAAATAATGTGGTAACGTAGCCATTTTCTTTGCAGAATGACACATTGCCATTCATATATTCTTCAATTTTTGGATAGCGTGCAAAATATGATTTGATATAACTGTTAGCCTCGCCTACACTGATGCCTATATCTTGGCTAAGACCATAGTCACTCATGCCATACACAATTCCAAAATTAATTACTTTGGCAGATCTGCGTAATTGTGGAGTAACATCTTCTAACTTTACACCAAATATTTCACTGGCAGTAAGAGCGTGAATATCTATGCCATTATTAAATGCATTTATTAGTTTTTCATCCCCACTAAATGCAGCAAGCAACCTTAGCTCAATTTGTGAGTAATCTGCACTTACAATATACCCATTTTCTTCTGTTGGCACAAATATCTTGCGGATATTTTTACCCTCCTCACTTCTTACAGGAATATTTTGTAAATTTGGCTCAGATGAACTAAGCCTGCCAGTAGACGTTACAAATTGATTAAATACAGTATAAATTTTACCTGTTTTCTCACTAATCATATCTTTGTATGGCACAATGTATGTGTTATACAATTTACTAAGCAATCTATACCTTATAATTAATGGCACTATTGGGTGCTTGTCAATAATATCATCTAGCACTTGTGCATTTGTGCTCTTCTTTTTGTTATTGTAAGATTTTATACCCAATTTATCAAATAACACTTCGCCTAATTGCTTTGGTGAATTAATATTAAATTCACACCCAGCAAGTTCATAAATGTCATTTGTTGTTTGTTTTAAAATTTTATTATACTCATCACTTTGCCTATTTAGTTCGTCTTTATCCAACTTAAATCCTTGGATTTCCATATCGAACAAAACAGATGTAAGTGGCAATTCCATATTGTAGTAAATATCTGTAAGCATATATTCTTCTAACTTTTGTTTGTAACTAAGATATATGCAATACAAATTATAGGCGTCAACATCACCTGCGCATCTATTCTCTGTCATCACTTCGTCAAAGCTCACATTAACCTTGCCAACACTATTCAATATATATCTGCCTAGTAGTATATCAAATGCCACATTATTGAGTTTGATATCAAATTCACGCAAGGCGTGTTTTAGCAATTTGCTATCATACACAATTTTTTGAACTTTGCTTTCAAATAATTTTTTGTTTCCAACTATCAATTCATCTAATTCAAATCCAGGTGAAATCAAATCTTTCTTTATTGGTAAGACATATGCAGATTTGCCATCATATACACTTAATGCATTATCGCCAATATGCAATGAAATAATATCCAACTCCACTAATTTATCTATGATTTTATCCCATGTGGACAAATTTTCAATTACAGTGGTTTTTATATTTTCTTGTGGTTTATTGTCAGAAAGTGTGCTATTTTCATCAAAAAGTTCGTTTTTCTTAATCAAACTATTAAATTGATATTGCTTAAACAATTGCAATACTTCTGCGCCAAATGGATAAGAATATTCAAAATCTTTTAGTTCAAATTGTAGCGCTTTGTCTGTGACGATTGTTGCAAGAGTATGAGATAATTTTGCCACGTTTTCGCTCTCTACAAGTTTTTCGTGAAGCTTACCAGGAATTTCATCTATATGAGAATACACACCCTCTAGTGTTACATAATCTTGCAATAATTTTAGTGCAGTTTTTTCGCCCACCCCTTTTACGCCAGGAATATTATCACTTGGGTCACCCATTAATGATTTTAGTTCAACTATTTGATATGGTGCAATACCATACTTATCTTTTAGTTCTACCTCTCCCACAAGTTCGCTTTCGCTAACACCTTTGTGTGGAACTAATACTTTGGTGTGATCATTAATTAGTTGTAGACAATCTTTGTCTGCTGTAACAATAATATTTTCGGTATCATACATGCGACTAAGGCAACCAATAATATCGTCTGCCTCTAATCCCATTCCACTTAGGTGCTTGATATTCATAGCATCAAGCATGTGCTCCATAATAGGAAACTGACTTAGTAGTTCTTGTGGTGCTGGTGACCTTTGCGCCTTGTATTCATCATACATTTCATGTCTAAATGTTTTACCTTTATCAAAACACACCGCAATATAATCTGGCTTAATATCTTGGATGATATGCACAAGCATATTTGTAAAGCCAAAAACACCATTGCTATATTCGCCGTCAAAGTTGGCTAGCAAAGGTAACGCATAGTATGCTCTAAAGAGCAAGTTATTACCATCTAAAATTGCAAATTTCTTTTTCATAATAAATCCTAATATAATTATATCTCATTCTGCATGAGATAATCTACCATTTTTTTGCGTACTTGTTCTTCTTTTATAGGCCAATATATTGCAGCTATTACAAAGAATACGGGCGATATGTAAAAACACATTGGAATAGATGCAAATGCAATCACAGGTATTTCTGTAAGTGTTTGACCAAAAGAAATACCTATTTGTCTGCCATATAATTGCATATCGTTGCTAAGGCCCACTACATTGCCTTTGTTGATATTCACATAACTAATGTATCCTAGTAATTCAATTAAGAATCCAAACAATACAATTATTGTATATATTGCCCAATTTGCTGTTGCAATTATAAAGAATGGGGTAATTGCTGCAAGCCCCACACACGTAATTGCCGCAATCATGCCATTGTCAAAACGTTTTGTAAGGCGTTTGCCTACGCTATTGCCTGCAATTTCTGCTGCTATTTTAAGCGCATTTAAGTATCCTGCAGTTGCAAAACTTGCACCAGACACAAATATATGTAAGTTATACCAAGTTGGGATATAGTCGCCAGCTGCTGCGAGTGTTGTAGTAACAAGCGTCATTAGTATCATGTGCTTGGACAAATCT
Source organism: Clostridia bacterium (assembly GCA_017964105.1). Lineage (GTDB taxonomy): Bacteria > Bacillota > Clostridia > Christensenellales > UBA1242 > UBA11490. The sequence continues at coordinate 4,518 of JAGCSP010000057.1, forward strand.
TTATATTTTGCACTACCCTTTTGTGTCTCAGCACTTTTTTCAATTGCCAATTGCACATTAGATGTGTAATCTTTATTGAATGAACGTTGTTTCTTATTCACAAAATAGAATATCACTAGTGGAATTACACTAATTAAGTATATGCCAGCAGCAACAAGAATTAATGCAGTACTATTTAATCCTAAAAATATACCACCAAGAATGCTAGACGCTACACCAGATATATTGTTTACTATTCGCATAAATGACGCATTGCTATTACTTTTCTTTGGATCGGAAGCGTATGCAAATACGGCATCAGTACAACCATTTTTTAATGTTACTTGCCATGCATAACACACAATAATTACTGCCAAACACACCCAAAATGCACTCTCAATATACACAAGAGCAAAGCTGTATCCAACAATTGGTATAAGGCGCATTAGTAACATTATCTGTGGCTTTTTTATCATCAATTTCCTAAGGGTAAATATAAAAACTACGCGCACAGCAGACATTATCACTATAAATAGCATAGCATAAAGTACTGATTGTGTAGCTTTGTAAATAATTAGCGGTATAAATCCACTAACCATTGATACAGCAAAATTAGAAAAAAAGTGATAGAAATTAAGTAATCTTAGCTGCATATCTCTCCCCTTTTGATATATGATATCAAAAATACTCAAAAACATTAAACGATTTAGACACACTACTTTAAAAATTTACTAAAAGCAGTTGCAATTGAATAAAACTTTTGATATCATAATAAAGCGTAATTAAATACGCCGGTGTGGTGAAATTGGCAGACGCACTAGACTCAAAATCTAGCGGGGGCAACTCCGTGCCGGTTCGACTCCGGCCACCGGCACCACAACACAAAAAGACGAACTCATGGTTCGTCTTTTTTATATCTTCAAATATTCTGCAAGTGATCTTAGGTCAGGAAATTCTTTCATAGGAATTTCTTCTATATCAATAAGTGAATACTTATTGTCGTTACGGCGAATACGAAGAACTTCTATTGGATTCTGTTGATATAAGCCAACTAAATCACTTGGGTTATCATCAATAAACACACCTTGCGAATAATCTATATTTATTTCCCATTTTGGACATGTGGCAATATGAATATCATCAAAGTATTTTTTTAATCCAGAACCATTGATCTTTGTAGATTGGTATGAAATGCCATCAATAGTTACGAAAGTGAGTAAATGCACTTCGTGCCCTGCGGCTTTAAGACGTTTTAAAAAATCAATTACATCGTCATACACAAATATACTACCATTATTGATAACATTTGAAATGTTATGCTTCAAAGTTTCTTCACTAACGCCATACTTTTCTGCTAAATGATGGCATAGTTTAAAAGCATGATAAATTCTACCACGCTGGTATTGATAAGTCGCTTCATTTAGTACATCATTATA
>JAGCSP010000058.1 GCA_017964105.1 Clostridia bacterium
ATATTTGAAGCAGTAGTATTATTTTTTGCTGCAACATATGGATAAACATCTGTTGTAAGACTGCCAAGATTAAAATCTTTATTTACACAAACAGATATGCACTCTTTTGTAAATTTGAACCCAACCCATTTTTGTGTAAATCCTAACTTTGTTAAATAGTTATTTAATACAATGTTTAATTTTTCATTATTTACACACATAAGTTTACTATGTGAAATTAATTTATAATGATTTAAAATGTTTTGCAACATTGACACAACTTGATTTGGTACGCAATAAATAAAATTTTCATTTTTACAATATTCTTTTACATCGTCAAAATTATCACCAACATATGCTACTGCACTTCTTTTCAATAAATCAGTGTTCATAAATTTTGTAATAGCATAAAATTCATCAATTGTGTCTTTGCTAAAAAATAAAATACTTGACCTAATAAGCATTAATTTATTAATTAACTCATCAAATCCATTAATGTAAGATACTTCGCAGTTATATTTAAGTAACTCCTTTCTTAGATTATAAGCAAAATCACAATCTTTTTTTACTAGTAATAACACTTTTGTTTTATTCTCTTCCATTGTTTTCTCCTTGGTTTACAATGGGAGTATATAACATTTTTTTAAAAATGTAAATAAATTTGTACAAAATAAGTACAAAAATATATATTTTGTACAATTTAGGTATTTAACATCCAATCAATATATATGCCAAATCCTTTAGTTGGATCGTTTACAAACACATGAGTTACAGCACCAACTAATTTGCCATCTTGTATTATTGGACTACCACTCATACCTTGAACAATTCCGCCAGTTTTGTCCAATAATCGTTTGTCAATTACTCTTAAAACCATGCTTTTTTCTTCTGCCAAGTTTTGAAAATTAGTTTTGATTATTTCAATATCAAATGCTTCAATATTATATCCATCAATAGTACTTAAAATTTGTGCCTTTCCAGGTTTTACGGTTAGTCTACCACCAATATTTGTTGTTTGTTTATTCTCGCTTAGTGTATTATCTTGTGTCACACTACCAAACACACCAAAATTAGTATTTTTATCTACATTCCCTTGCGAATTAGTAGTATTAAAAATACCTAGCAACTCGCCTGGCGACCCCATTTGACCTTTCTTTACACCTATTACATTTGCCTCATAAATATCACCACCAGTAATATCAAAAACTTGATTTGAACTATTGGTTATGGCATGACCCAAAGAACCAAATCTACCAGTAGTTTCATTTACAAATGTAAGTGTACCAATGCCAGAAGCGTCAGATTTGAGCCATAACCCGATTTTATATGTATTACTTTGTAAATCTAAAACAGGCGTTATATTAATGGTCTTTAATTGGCCATTTCTATTTACTTTTAATTGTATTTCTCCACTACTATAAGTCAATAAATAATTATTTACATCACCAACATCATTTATTTCAATATTGTCGATATGCGTTATTATATCTCCAATTTTTAAACCACTAATTGCAAATGGGCTTACCGCTCCATCTTTTGTTATTATAAAATTACTACCAACTACCACAACACCTTTACTACCAATACTAAAACCAAGACAATTGCCACCGGCATAAATTTCATCATCCTGCAAAACGTTTACACGTAAATTAGTGATGTTAAATAAGTTAAAGAGTTTGTATTTAAGTATGTATTCATCAAAATTATCAGTATCACTTTTTGCATCTACTCTACACAACTCTGTTGCGTAAAATAAGCCATTTTTCTGCAATTTGCATAACTCTTCTTTTGTAATACAATTATTTGATCCAAGTGTAGCTATAACATCATAAGGATAGCTAATTGCAATAATTAAAAATAATACACATAGAATGCAAAAAATTACAACTCGATTTGTCTTTGATGTGTACATAAAAAAACTACTCCTTTTATAGAATAGTTTTTATATTTTTTTATTTATTATTCATTTTTATAAGTTCAGCTTCTTTTATGAGTTCGCTTGCATGTTTACTTGCATATTCTACACTATTTACACTACCAATCATTCGAGTAATCTCTTGTTGTTTACCATTAGCATCTAAGAACATAACATTAGTAGTTGTTTTATTTTCTGATTCTGTCTTTTTAATTAAATAGTTATTATCGCCAAAACATGCTATTTGTGCCAAGTGAGTTACACATAATACTTGTGCATTTTTAGCAATTCTACTAATCTTTTTTGCAACTATTGTTCCAACTTCACCACCAATGCCTGCGTCAATTTCATCAAACACATATGTTTTGTTATCGCCACCAGCAACACACTTAAATGCAAGCATAAATCTTGACATTTCACCACCACTTATTATTTTAGATAGTGGCGCTACTGGAACACCCAAGTTTGCACTAAATAAAAACTCAACATTATCAGCACCATTTGATGATACTATACTCATAATATTTGAAGAATTATATTCTTCAAAATTGACAACAAATTTGGCATTTTTCATACCCAATTCTTTTAGTTCTGTCACAACATTATTTTGTAATTTTTCAGCAATCATTTTACGCTTCTTCGTAAGCTCTTGACTTGCTTCATACACATCTTTGCATAATGCTTTTTTCTTATCAGTCAATTTTACGATATTTACTTCTGCATTTAATAGTAAATCTAGTTTATTTTGTGCATTGTTTAAATATTTTAGTACTTCCGATATTGAACTACCATATTTGCGTTTTAAATCCTTTATTGTTTCCAATCTATCAATTACAGCGTTTAAATCGTTTTCACTAAATTCTAGCCCACCGCTTTCCTCTTCTAATGTGGATACAATATCTTCCACTTCATATTTGACAGATTGTAAACGCTTTTTTAAATCAACATATAAATCATCATAACGTTCAAGTAATTCTAGGTTTGAATTTGCCGCTTTGATGGCGCTTGAAATATTGTAATCACCATCAAGCAAACCAAGAGAAGAATTAATTAAATCAGCAATCTTTTCTCTATCCTGCAATTTCTTTAATTTCACTTCTAATTCTTGCTCTTCATTTTCAAGTAAATTAGCAGCAGAAATTTCGTCTATTTGATATTTTAAAATATCAATATTACGAATTCTTTCTTCCCCTAAGCCGCCCAAAGACGCAATTTGAGAATCAATTTCTTTGATTTCATCAAGTAATAAACTTAATTTGTTTTTTAGTGACAACAAACTATCTTCATCCACATCATCAAGCATAGCCAAATGATTTTTGGAATCAAGCAATACAACACTATCATGTTGTCCAAAAATATTCACAAGCAAATATGTAATTTTCTTTAGAACAGAAACAGATGTTATTTCACCATTCACTCTGCACTCATTTTTCCCTTGCAAATTCATTATTCTAGATACTACAAGAATACTTTCTTCTTCTAAACCTAATAATTCAAATATTTCTTTCTTTTGAGGAACATCACTTAAATCAAATACAGCTGTTACACTAGCAGCATCCTCACCAGACTTAATTAGTGTTTTATCTGCTCTTGCACCAAGAACAAATTCCAATGAATCAATAATTATAGATTTACCCGCTCCAGTCTCACCACTAAGCACATTAAAACCATGCCCAAACTCAATTGTGCACTCATCAATTATTGCAATGTTTTTTATCTTTAGTTGTTTTAGCATTTTGTCCTCAAATATTACAATGTAATTTTAACAAATAAAAAATATTTTTACAAACAAAAATAGATAGCAGAAGCTATCTATTTTTTATTATTTAAGTAATTCAGATAATTTATCTTTTATATAGTATGCATCATCAACGTCAGATGCTATTACCATAACTGTGTCATCACCAAATGTTGATCCCATAACTTGTGACATCGACATACCATCTACAATGTCACTAACCATTGCAGCGGTACCCTTTAGTACTTTTACAACCACTAAGTTCATAGCACACTTTACTGATACAACACACTCTTTGAATATAGACATTATTTTATTAGAAACAGGTTGAACACTTGCACTGACAGTAGCATATTTGTACTTTTTGCTATCTGACATAATCTTAATCAAACCTAATTCTTTAATATCTCTACTAATTGTTGCTTGAGTTACATCATATCCAGCAGCTTTTAAACTAGCCACTAACTCCTCTTGTGTTTCAACCTCATTGGTTGAAATAATTTCTAAAATCTTTGATTGTCTGTTATTTCTTGCCATTAAAGTCCTCTCCTGTAATGCATAATTATTTCAACTTGCGTGCTCTCATTATACACCATAATTTATTTTTATGCAATAGTTTTTTGCATATTTATTCATTTTATTTTTTATGAATATTCAGGCCGATTTATAATTATAAATAACTTTTGTATATTTATGCACACATGAAATGCGCCTATATTTAGCCATATTTTAATAATATCGAATATGTATACATCGGCAAAATACAAAAAAGGCACAATATACATAATTATTGTGCCATTAAAATTTTTAATATTTTGCATAATATTTTGCGTTAAATTATTTTAAGAAATTTACCACTTCTTTTGTACTCATATTTTGTTTTTCAAGAGTGCGTCTTGTGATTACTTCCAAGTTGTCATCTTGGGCTCCCCTACCCACCACAATTATATATGGCATACCAGTAAGTTCTGCATCATTTAGTTTTACACCAATACTTTCTTTTCTGTCGTCAAGTAATACATCTATGCCTTTCTTTTCAAGTGAAGAATATAACTTTTCAGCCGCCTTAACTTGAACATCATCTTTTGAATTTGCAATCACTATTGTTGCCTTGTATGGTGCAACAATCTCAGGCCATACAATACCCTTCTCATCGGCATATTGTTCTACAAGTGCACTAAGTGTTCTACTTACACCAATTCCATAGCAACCCATTTCCATGACTTGTGATTTACCATTTTCATCTAAGAACTTGCAATCAAGCAAACTTGTGTAATGTGTACCAAGCTTAAATATGTGTCCAAGTTCAATGCCTCGAATAATACTTATCACACCACCACACACTGGACATACATCTCCGGTGGTAATTTTTCTAATATCAGCAAATGAACTTTGCTCTTCTCCATCAACAATACATGACAAGCCCATATCTGATAGGTTTACATTTATATAGTGTTTATCTTTTTCGTTTGCACCACAAATAAAGTTTTTCATGTTTAGAACTGAGTTATCAGCAACCATCATGCAATGATGCAAATTCATAGGTCCCACAAATCCTGCAACACTACCAATATTTTCAATCTGTATTGGTGTTGCCATCTCTAAGTTGCTTGCACCAACATAGTTTGCAAGTTTTGTTTCTTCTACTTCATGGTCACCACGAACAAACGCAACTATTGTTCCTTTGTCTGATTCATATACAACTGCCTTCAAGAAATCTTTAGCTGTGACATTCTTGCCAAGTTCTTTATTAAAGAATTCCAATAATTCATCAATTGTTTTTACAGCAGGCGTAGAAACCTTTTGAATATCAAACATTTCTACTTCACTATTATCTCTATCAAATACTACTTTTGCTTTTTCAATATTGGCTGCAAAATCGCAATGATTACATACCGCTATTTCATCTTCGCCTTGATCGTTTTTAGCCATAAATTCTTGGCTACCACTGCCACCCATAGCGCCAGAATCAGCCTCTACAGGCACAACATCTAGTCCAAGTCTACTAAATATATTTGTATATGCTGTACGCATGGTTTTGTATGTCTCAGTCAAACTTGCGCCATCTGTATGGAAAGAATAAGCATCTTTCATCACAAATTCTTTTGCTCTTTGCAAACCAAATCTTGGACGCACTTCATCTCTAAACTTGTTTTGAATTTGATATAGTGTAACTGGCAATTGTTTGTAACTAGTTACATAATCTTTTACAAGTAAAGTAAAAGCTTCTTCGTGTGTAGGACCTAAGCACATATCTTTACCATTACGATCTTTCAATCTAAACATACTACTGCCAAATTTATCAATTCTACCTTGATACACTTCTTGTGGAAGAAGTTGGGGCATAAGCAATTCAATAGCACCAGCATTATTCATCTCTTCTCTAATAACATTTTCAATGTTATTTAGTACTCTTAATGCAAGTGGCAAGTATACGTATGTACCCATTGCTTGTTTCTTTATATATCCAGCACGAACTAATAATTTGTGACTTTTAATTTCTGCATCACTAGGTGCTTCTCTATATGTTTTAAATAACATTTGTGAAATTCTCATATGTTTTACTCACTCCAATTTTCTTCTTTAAAACTTTCAATATCTTTTTTGATGATTGTTATTTTGCCTTTTGCTTCATTTAGTGCAGAATAACATTCTTTTGCAAGCGTACTACCTTCTTCAAAAAGTTTAATGCCTTCTTCTAAAGATATTTCAGTTTCTTCTAATTTTGCAGTAATTTCTTGCAATCTTTGTATCTTCTTATCTATTTCCATAATTACCCTCTCTTTACAACCTTACTTACGTGTGAATGTATGTTGCCATCTTTTAATTGAACTTGTATTTCATCATTTACGTTTACATCATTAATTGATGTTATTGCTTGATTATTAAATACAACTTTTGCAAAGCCCTTATTCAATATATATTCAGGGTTTAATTTTGCAAGTGTATTATTTAACAACTCAACCTTGTTTTCGTAATTTACAAATAGTTTTTGAACGTTATTAGTAAAACTATTTAACATCAAATCAACTTGTTTAGCATTTTTATCGATAATCTTTGATGTGTTTACACTCATTGAATAACAATCTTTTTCTATCACATTAGCAAAGTATTTTACTTTGTTGTCCATATATGTTGTTATTCTTTGCAAATAAGTCATGATATTTGTAATTTGTGCTCGCTTATCCCATGCAACCAATTCAGCAGCAGCACTAGGTGTTGGTGCACGCAAATCGCTAACAAAATCTATAATTGTAAAATCTGTTTCGTGACCAACAGCAGACACCAATGGTTTTTTACATCTATATGTTGCCTCTGCAACTTCTAATGTGTTAAACGGCTCCAAATCTTCTAAACTGCCGCCACCACGTGCAACTATAACCACGTCTACTTTGTCATACTCGCTAAAAAAGTCAATACCATGTGCTATCTCAATTTCTGCCCCTACACC
>JAGCSP010000059.1 GCA_017964105.1 Clostridia bacterium
GGTGCACCTCCTCATGCAGGCTGTGCATTTGGATTTGATAGATTGCTTATGCTTGTTACAGATAAAGATATTATGAGAGAAGTTATTGCATTCCCTATGAACAAAAACGCGCGTGACCTTATGATGGGCGCTCCAAGCTTTGTGAGCGATGAGCAATTACGTGACGTTGGTTTGCAACTATTACACAAGGAGAATAAATAATGAACACAATTGAAATAAGGCAAATGTACAAAGACCCACAACAATTTAGAGCAAAAGAAATTACAATTTCTGGTTGGGCAAAATCAGTGCGTAGCAATGGTACATTTGGATTTATTGATTTTACTGATGGCACTTATTTTAAAACATTACAAATAGTGTACACCAAAGAAAAATTAAAAAACTTTGACGAAGTGGCGAAACTTAATGCTGGCTCTACACTTATTGTTACGGGCGACTTTGTTCTCACCCCAGATAATAAACAACCATTTGAGTTGCATGCAACTGGGGTAGAGATTTTCTGTGCAACAGATGCAGATTATCCTTTGCAAAAAAAGCGCCACAGCGTAGAGTTTTTGCGTGAAATTGCATATTTGCGCCCACGTACAAACTTATTCCAAGCAGTGTTCCGCATTCGCTCGGTGGCTGCAATGGCAATTCATGAATATTTCCAAAGCAACGATTATGTGTATGTGCACACTCCAATTATAACAACCACCGATTGTGAAGGCTCTGACCAAATGTTTAAATTGACCACACTAAACTTTGACAAATTGCCACTAGACAAAAGTGGTAAAGTAGATTTTGGCGAAGATTTATTCGGCAAAAAAGCATACATCACAGGTTCTGGCCAACTTCACGGCGAAGCATTCGCTCTTGCATTCAGCAAGATTTACACTTTTGGCCCAACACTTAGAACAGAAAATAGCAACACCAAAACACATGCAAACGAGTTTTGGATGATTGAGCCAGAAATGGCATTCTGTGACTTGGAAGATTTGATGGATGTAGAAGAAGAAATGCTAATATTTGTGGTGCAATATGTGCTAGATAGATGTATGCCAGAATTGGAATTTTTAAATAGTTTTGTTTCGCCAGGACTACTAGAAAAATTACAAAAATTGGTAACATCCAAATTTACTCGTATAGACCACAAAGAAGTGATTGATATACTAAAAGCAGCAAAAGTAAAATGGGAATTTGAGCCAGAATATGGCGGAGATATTGCCAAAGAACACGAAAAATATATCACAGAATATTTTGGTGGCCCAGTGTTTATCAAAAACTGGCCAAAAGATATTAAGGCATATTACATGAAACAAAACTCAGATGGCAAAACTGTTGCAGCTGTGGACTTAGAGGTGCCAGGCGCAGGCGAACTTATGGGCGGAAGTCAACGTGAAGAAAATTATGATAAAATTGTTGCACGTTGCAAAGAGCTTGGTGTAGATACAAATAAAATTGATTGGTATTTAAACCTTCGCAAATTTGGCAGTTGCATCCACTCTGGTTTTGGTATGGGATTTGAGCGATTAATTATGTACCTTACAGGTATTGAAAATATTCGAGACAGCATACCATTCCCACGTACACCAAAAAATTGCGACTATTAAGATGAGTTCGCAAATAACTTTGCGTCCCAGCGTTCCGTATGAAAAACAAAAATAGAGCGAAATTTTCGCTCTATTTTTTTATCGTTCTTAAATCTTTGCCATCCATTTTGATAAGCAAGCAATTGTTTTGGTCTGCAATGCGACTAAATATTCGCTCATCGTACACATCCATAATTTGATCTAATTCAAGGTTTGTGGTGATTATTGTGTTTTTATTTAATCTTGTGCGTTCGGACAATATTTGATATAGATATTCGCATGTGACATTTTTTAGTATATTTTCTGTGCCAAGGTCATCTACAAACAATATGTCGCAATCAAAATATCTTTGCAATATGTCACCTTTTTCGTCCATTGGGCTAGTGTGATATTTTAGCATATCATTATTTAGTCCTACAGCAGTGGTGTATATCACATATTTTTGTCCATTTACCACGCATTCATTTACCATGCACTCAATTAGGTGTGTTTTGCCTACACCAACTTTGCCTGTAATGGTTACCACATGTTTTGTGGTATTTGTACTAATGTATTTTTGCAAAGTGTCATAAATTTTGCGAATTTCTTTTTCTTGTTCGCCGAATATTTTGAAATACACATCACTAAATGAAGGTAGTTTTTCTTTGTTGATACCACTTTCTTTTAGTAGTAATTCACTCATTTCGTGTTTTAGGCACTCGCAATCTTTGCCGTCTATCACACCTTTATCGTGGCAGAGTGGGCAGTTGTATTTTACTTTTAGGCTACTTCTATCTATGCCATATTTATCAAGCAAATCATATAATTCTTTTTTTGTGTCGTTCAAAGATTTTTCTTTTTGTGCTGTGCTACTGCCTGAGTATTTTAGTTTGGCAATATCAAATTGCAAACTTTTGCATTTTTTGTATAGTTTTTCCACATCTTTATGAGATAGGGCATTGTCTAGCATGAATTCTTGCAAACGTACTTGTGTTTCATGTTTTTTAGCAATACTTGCTAAGGCTTGGTTTCTAATGTTACTCATAATTCCACCTCGTCCAAGTTGCTAAATAAGCTATCAAGCTCGTCTTTGCTATATTCTCTTGATTTTGGTTTTTTTGCGTTTATCACAGGTGCTGTGGCAGTAGGTAATTCCACCTTCTTTGCGTCTTCTACAGTTTTCACGCCATGTGTGTGATATGTAGCAAGCACTCTATTTAAGTATTGCAATGGCAAGTATTGGCCAGCACACTTTGTGCATGCATAGTCAATTACATCTTTTGACAAATTCCAATCATATACCCATGTTTTTAGTAGCATTCTATCGTTTGCATTTACGCCACGAACAAGGCCAAGGGCAGAGAGCACATTGGCAATTTGCTCGTCATTTTTTGTAAGTTCTTTTAAGTGTGACTGGATTGCATCAATTGTAATTAATCCATTTTTAAATAGATTATTCACTACGCCATTCATACCTTGCAATGTGCGAATGGTGGAAGTAAAGCAATAATTTGCAATTTTATTTAGTGTTTCGGTATCAAAACCAAGTGCAAACCAATTTGTAATATATGTATCCACAACTGTATCTAGGCGTTCATATCTTACGCCCAAATTTTTGCATACACTTTTTGCTGTGTCGTATAGCATTTGTTCGCTAGCAAGGTAATCGTCAATTTCTTTTGTGCTATTTAGTTTTAGAGCATAGCATTTGTCGATGTATGCATTTAATTTGTTCCATGCGCCAGGCACTTTGCCAACATGTTTTGCAATGTGAATAATTACATCTAGGCTAATACCAAGGTCGCGTATCCATGTAATAAAGTTGAAATACTCTTCATCGGTGGCACTGCGTTTGGTGCCAATAGCACTAAGTACAAGTTTTACGTCGCTACCACTTTTTTCTAGGTCACTGATGCGTGCGCGTGCATCATCAAGAGTGTGCACACCGCTGTATGCCCAGTTTTTGGCAGTGGCAACAATGTAGTTTACTGATACGCTAGTTGATTTTTTCTTGATGCAATAGTTTGCAATTAGTAGCATTGCATCTTCGTCTATATGCAAACTTTCCATGGTGTAATATAATTCATTATATTCATGTGTACTAATCATGCGGTTGCCATAAATATCTTGCATGCTCATATTAAAACTTTTGTATTTGTCTTTGTTATATTTTTTCAAATGCATTGAGCCATTTGATACAGGTAGATATTTAATTTCAAAATGTTCTACATTTAGCACTTGCACAAGGCCTAGTTCTTGCCAATAGTAAAAACTACTAATGATATCTTCTGGAGATAATCCTAGTGCATGCGAAAAAGAGTCTAACGTATTGTCAGATGCTGTTGGGTTGTTACATTTATATAGTCCCCATAGATATACTCTGATTGCATCTGGATTTGCGCTAGGCACAAAACTTTCTATAAAACTATTTTCTAGTTTTACAAAGTTTTCTTTTATTGATTCTGTAGAAAATGTGCAAAAACTCATTATGTCTAACCTTTGTAAATCGCATATTTACAATTCTATTATAATCTAAATATAACTTATTCACAATTTATTTGCAAGCACTTTTTCTTTTTTATTTTTGTACATGTTATAAAATACTTTTATAAAATTGGATATATATGTTATAATACGGGTAGTAAAAAATGGAGAAACAAAATGCGAATTTTACATACATCTGATTGGCATTTGGGTAAAAAAACTGACGATCTTGATAGATTAGATGAGCAACGCCAAGTGCTAGAACAAATAGTAAGTATTGCAAAAGCGCGCGAAGTGGATATGGTGCTTATATCTGGCGATATATATGACCAATTCATTCCTTCTGCAGATGCTGAGAACTTGTTTTACAAGACAATTAGCGAACTTGCAAGAGGCGGAGAATGCGCAGTGGTGGCTATTGCTGGCAACCATGATGAACCAAAGCGTATGAGCAATGCGCAAGTTTTTGCAAGCAGATTTGGTATATATTTAATTGGTTATTGGGATGAAATTACAAATTCCAAATTGAGCAAAGAACATAACATTTTTGCCACAAGTGTAGGTAAGGGTTATATAAAGTTTGAAACAAAGTCAGGGGAAAAATGTACCGTGGCTACTCTTCCTTGGCCTAGTTTTTATCGTTACAGAGTGCAAAAAACAGAAGACAAAACACTTATGGATAAATATGCTGAGTGGCTAAAAGAAGCATGCAAAGAATTTAAAAAGGGCGAAAATAATATTCTTTGCACACATCTTAGCACTGCTGGTGTTCGCTTTGCCGAGTTTGATGATGAAGTTACTGAATATAGTCCATTTGCAACGCTTACGCGTGATGTGCTTACAGGGGTCAAAAATATGACATATGGTGCACTTGGCCACATTCATTATGCAACAAAGGTTACTGACAACACATACTACTGCGGTAGTTTGATTAACACACACTTCACTAACGAAAAGGCAATAGAAAAAAGTGTGAACATTGTAGAAGTAAAAGATGGTAAGTTAGTGTCGGTAGATGTTGTGCCACTTGCATGCAAAAAAATGCGTATAATAAACACAAATGATTTTGCGCAAATTGATTTATTCTGCAAGTCATACCCACAAGATTATGTAAAAGCAGTTGTGGAAAATGTGAAATTTGTGGATTTTGAAGATGTTAAAAAACTTAGAGCGGCTAATCCAAACTTGGTAACACTTTCTGTGATTACCGATGAAGCAAAAGAGCTTACGCAAGTGGAGATTAAAAAAGATTTAACGACACAAGAAATATTTGATAAATATGTTCTAAACAAAACTGGTAAATTACCTGAAAAAGAAGTAAAAGAATTGTTCCTAGAACTTATGGTGGAGGCAGTGTATGAGGCCGATTAACCTAAAAGTACAAGGTATCAATAGTTATGTTACCGAACAAGAAGTAAAATTTGATAAACTTGCCGAAAGCAAATTATTTGGTATTTTTGGTGAGACAGGTAGTGGTAAAACCACAATACTTGATGCAATTGTGCTTGCTCTATATGGCACTAGCGAGCGTGAAGCAATTGGCAACATGATAAATGTGAATTGTAAAAACGCACATGTGTATTTTGACTTTGTAGAAAATGTAAATGGCGAAGACGTTTTATTTAGGGTAAAACGTGATTACAAACTTCGCGATAGTGGCGTAAAGCAAGATGCATTGCTTACCGAAGTTGTAACAGGTAAAGTGCTTGCCGATATGACAGAAAGCGTAAATGACGAAGTGCTTAAAATTATTGGTGTAGGCAAAAAAGAGTTCCTAAAATGTATTGCACTTCCTCAAGGTGAATTTGATAGATTCCTAGTGGATACACCTGCAAATAGAAAGAAAACTATTGCAAAATTATTTAATTTAGAGCATTTTGGTGTAGTTTTACAAGAAAAAATTAAAAACCGCAAAGATATAACCACATTGAAATTAGAAAATGTGAAAGATAAACTTGCATTATATGAAGGTGTAACACAAGAAGCATTATATTCTTCACATATCACACTAAAAACTAAACAAAAAAGATTAAAAGAAGTGGAAAAAGAAATTGCACTTACCGAAAAGAAGTACAATCAACTTTGTGCTGATTATGATTTGAGTTTGAAACTTGTTGATGCAATGGCACAACTTACTGTGCGCGAAAGTGAAGAAAAAGAAGTAAATGCCCTTCGCAGACAAGTGGAACACACAGAAAAATTTGGCAACCTAATTGCATTTGTTACTCGTAAAAATGCGTATGTAAGTGAAATTGCACAATTAGAGCCCAAATTAAAAGCAGATAAAAAATTATTGCAAGACACAAACAAGCAACTTTTGGGTTTGGTGGATGAGTTATCCAAATTGCAAGAACAAAAACAAAGTGTGGATGCGGAATATGCAACTGCAAGTGTGGAATTTGCAAAATATACTCAAACAAAAGAAACGATAGAAGAATTGCGTGCAGAATACTCCAAAATTGCTGGGGAAGCAAAAGAACTTGAAAGTGGCGTAAAAGAACTTAGTGAAAAGCTTGGTGAATTGCAAGTTAGTCATGATGAACAAGTAAAATCCAGGGCGAACATCAAAGAGTTGGTAGAAAACAACAAAAAGTTGCTTGAAAAAATAAGAGAAAGCAAAACTGTGGAAACAGTAGATGGGTTTGTAGATTATTTAACATACTTAAAGTCGCTTATTGACCCAGATGCCTTGCAAGAAATATACCAATTTGATGTGTTTGAGCAAATCAATGCAATGCTACTTTCAATGCAAAAATATGAGCTTGATATCCGCAAAAAAGTTGCAGGAATTAAGAGCGAATATAATGCATTATTAAAATATGGCAAAGATTTAAATTCGCTACAATCTCAAATTGAGAAAAAGAATGAAGAGTTAAATGCGACACTTGCCAAGGTAGATGCATCTATCGAGAAATCTGGCAATTTGATTGTGACAGTTCAAACTCAAATTTTGGAGCGTAACAATCAAATTGACAAAAAGAAACATGAATTGCAAACCATAAAAGTAAAACACGCGGCACGTGAAGGTGAACTCAAAGAGTTCGAAGACATAAGTCGCGTAGAAAAACTTAAAAACCAAGTAGACAAATTGCAATTAAGTTTGGATGAGTTGTCTTCAAAAATTGCTTCACTTACTGAATCAAAGAACAATTTGGTTGTGTCAGTAGAAGTTGAAAGTGTAAACCTAGATAACCTAAATGCAAATCTAAAAGAAGTGAACGCAACAATTCGCACGCTCAAAATTGATGAAAATGAGCATGTGGACGAAAAGTATAATTTGTCACCTGAAGAATTGCAAGCTGCAAAAGAACGCGTTGCCGAATTTGATAAAGCTGTTGGTGTATTAGAAAACATAATAAAAGAGACTAAATCAAAGATTGTGAATAAAAATGTTACAAAGATAGAAGTGGAAACATTTGAAAATTCACTTAATTCTCTTCGTGAAGAACAAAACAGAATTAGTGTAAAAATTGGTGTGCTTACAGAAAAATTGGAAAAATTAAAAGCCGATTTGGAAGTAGTAAAACAATTAACTAAGGAAAAAGATGACACACAAAAAGCATACGATACAGTAATGAAATTGTCAGCACTTATCACTGGTGGCGGATTGCTAGAATATGTGGCAGAAGAATATATGAGTCTTATTACAGAATTTGCAAATAAATTTGTATATCAAATTAGTAAAGGCAAATATTTACTTCGCTATAATGGTGAGTTCTTTGTGCTAGATAACTTTAATGGTGGCATCCCAAGAGGTGTAAAAACACTTTCTGGTGGTGAGAGATTTATTATCTCACTATCACTTGCACTTGGTATTTCACAAAGTATTTCTGTAAACAATAACCGTGCATTCAACTTCTTCTTTATCGACGAAGGATTTGGCTCACTTTCTGATGATTACATTGAAAATGTGCTAAATAGCTTTAACGAATTGATTA
The DNA here is from genome assembly GCA_017964105.1 of Clostridia bacterium. Lineage (GTDB taxonomy): Bacteria > Bacillota > Clostridia > Christensenellales > UBA1242 > UBA11490. The sequence continues at coordinate 7,973 of JAGCSP010000059.1, forward strand.
AACTTGACTTTACTGTGGGATTCATTACTCACGTAGATAGAATGCAAGAGTTCATCAACAACAGAATTATTGTGACAAAACCAAACAATGAAGTTGGCACACAAATAAAACAATATTTCTAAAAATTTCATAAAAATAAAACATTATAAATATAAATAGTAATGCAAAATCTAAAATGTTTTCAAGGAATTGTATTATGAAAAAATTTATAATGTTTTTTTTGATTTGTGTGGTTATTTTTACCGGATGTGCAAGCACAAATCAAAAAACAATCAAAAAAGCAAGTAAAAATCTAACGGAATACAATATGGATATTGTGTATGACAACTACACACTAGATGTAAATCAAAATATAAAATACATAAATAAAGATAGTGCCATGCACGATAAATTATATTTTCATTTGTACCCAAATAATTTTGACGCGGGTGCTACTAATAAACCTGTAAGCAGTTTGCATTATGATAGGGCATACCCAAATGGATTTAGTGCAGGAAATATCACAATCGAAAAGGTGTTGCTTAATGGTGCAGATGCAAAATATGTGTTTGTAGGTGCAGACAACGATTTTTTGGAAATAACACTTGATAATAGCATTTCGCCAGATGATAAATGTGTAATTTCAATGGAGTATAGCGTAACCATTCCAAATTGTTTGCATCGTTTTGGTTATGGCGACAACACAATTAATGTGGCAAACTTTTATCCAATTCTTTGTGTGTATGAGTCGGGCGAGTGGCTAATGGAGCCATATCATAGCAATGGCGATCCATTTTATTCCAGTGTGGCAAATTACAATGTGAATATTACATATCCTAGCAACTTAAAAATTGCGCACACGGGTTATGACACAAATAGTAGTATAGGTGAAACTACCACCACACTTTGCACAAGTGCTTTGGCTGTGCGTGATTATGCCTTTGTGCTTAGCGACAAATTCCAAGTTATTAGTGGCAAGGCAGGAGATACACAAATAAATTATTATTACTATGATGATGGTCATGCGTCTGATAGTTTGCAAGCTGGCATTGATGCAATAAACACATTTTCATCCACATTTGGTTCTTACCCATACGGCACATTTAATGTAGTAAAGGCAAACTTTATTCATGGTGGCATGGAGTTTCCAAATCTTGTGTATATCTCGGATGCAGTAAGAGAAAAAGAAGATTATCTAAATGTGATTATTCATGAAACTGCAC